>CAYHVJ010000010.1:15259-18029 GCA_964360085.1 uncultured Candidatus Saccharibacteria bacterium | reverse complement strand
TGTTTTAGATTGCATTGCGAAACTGTACCAAGAAAGCGGCAAAAGAAAAAGCCCCCGCGCTAGGCGGGGACTTGTCGAACTTGGAGCTTGGCGGCACAGGCAACTCCCATCAAATAGAGCGATCCACTATTGTCGTGGACAGTTTTGCGGACCTTGCCCGCCAGTTGTTCTTTGTATCCGCGACGCCAGAGTTCAATGCCTTCTATGGGCACGTTGATGAGACAGTTCTCATCGTGCTGGTAGCTGTTGTACGCTCCCGCACCGCAGTACTTGCAGGTATTTTGAGGCAGAAAACAACCTTGCAACGAGTGGTCCATCGCGTCCTCCCTCCATTTCCTTATGTCGCGAGTGTAGCAAAAAAGCCTGCTATTCGCCACTCATTTTTATCGCCGGGTCTTCGCCCTCGCCGTCCCACTCGGTGGTTTCAATGCTGGTGTCGGCGTTGACGCGGCCGGCGTTGCTGTCGGCGCCCGATCTGCCACCAAAGCCCGGTATGTAGCGCCCTACTCCGCCGCGGTAGCCGATGAGGAATGACCGCGGGTCCTCGCATATGTCTATAAAGTCATCCACGGCCTCGCGCAGTTGGCCGGAGGACGATTTGCCGAAGGCAATAACCTCGACCTGCACGCCGTAGGTGTATTTAAGATATTCGACGAGCGGCACAAAGTCGCCGTCGCCGGTGGCGAGGATGATTGTGTCGAGCTTCTGGCCCATCGCGACGGCGTCTATCGCCATGCCGATGTCCCAGTCGGCCTTTTTGGCACCGCCGGCAAAGACGCGGATGTCTTTGACCTTGGTTTCGATGCCGAGCTTGTTGAGCGCTTCAAAAAAGCCCTTCTCCTCATCGCTCTCTGTGCGGATAACGTACGCTATGGCGCGGATAAGGTTGCGGCCGGCGACAGCCTCTTTGACCACTTGTCCGAAGTTTACCTTGGCTTTGTAGAGATTTTTTGCGCTGTGATAAAGATTTTGCGTGTCTATAAAAATGCCGACGCGCTGGCTTTTGTGTTTTATGATTGCCATAAAAAATAACCTATGCTTTTAATAAAAATCGAACGACCTCACGCAAGTATAACCCAAAAGGGCGTGAAGCACTGCTGAACCTACTTCTTCAAATTGAGCTTTTTAACCAAAGCGTTGTAACGCTTCTTGTCCTTCCCCTCCAAATACTTCATGTGGGTGCGGCGGTCTGCGACCATCTGCAAAAGGCCCCTGCGGCTATGCTTATCCTTGAGGTGTTTTTTCAAATGTGAGGCAAGCTCGTCTATTTGCTTGGACAAGAGCGCGACCTGGACCTCCGGGCTACCGGTGTCCCTGTCGTGGACGGCCACATCCTTCATGGTCTTTACCTTTTTCTGCTTGGTAAGCATGAAGAGTATAGTATCACACCCTCATAAATTGCGCAAGCCCCTCCCGTGTGGTGTAAGTACAAATAAAAAAGCGGCCCGGGAATTACCGGGCCGCAGCAGTCTCTTTTTTCGGGCAGGAGAAGGTGTGGTCTCCGTAGACCGCGACCTCCTCTGTGTTTTTCTTAAACCACTTGGCGGGGTTTTTGCCCACCCACTTGTTGTCGGTACGTTTGTAGTTGGTGACGCACCGGTTAGCCTCCGGCCAAGGGTGTTTAAACTCCCCCGCCAAGAGCTCATCGGCGACCGCGAGCATAACCAGCCAGCGACGGGGCGCAGTTGGCACCGCGTTGCGCGGTAGTTTGTATGTCCAGGAGAACGCACCCTCCTGATACACAGTGTCGCAAACGGTGTCGCGGTAGCCGACGCGCCGTCCCAGCTCTTTGCGCCGGAATACTACGCGGGCTATCGCCTCCATCTCTTGGCGTGCCAAGAGAGCGCCTATCCCCTCGCGCGAGTGAGAGTTACCGATTGTCTCGAACGCAAGATTGCGTGCGAGACACTCGCGGTCACTGTAGACCGCAAGGCGCGGCTTCGGCAGAGGAACTGCCTCTTCCGACGATCGGCCCGCCGGCACCTGTGCGGGCTTTTCCTGCAGAAAGTAATTTCCGACCATCCATGCAATAAGCAGGAGCAGGCCGGCTATAAGCAACGACTTGAGGCGCATCGGCCCCTCCTTTCTATATGTGTTAAGAACGCAACCTATATAGTATATACCAAAAGACAGGTTTTGTCAAGCCCTGTGCAGAACATGGTAAAATTGTGCGACGTATGGCTACCGGCGACCTTAAGCACCTCAAAACCCAATTTTTGGAGTATTTGGAGATAGAGAAAGGCCGCAGTGTTAAGACGGTGGAGAACTATGACCGCTACCTGACGCGTTATCTCGCTTTCAGCAAAGTATCCTCCCCCGCCAAAATCACCGAGCAGTCGGTGCGCGAGTTCCGCATACATTTAAATAGACAAGCGGGCACCTCCGGCACAATGAAGCACAAGACCCAGAACTACTACATGATTTCCTTGCGCGCGTTCCTTAAATTTTTGCGCAAGCGGGATATCGAAAGTTTAAATCCGGAAAGAATCGAGTTGGCAAAAGTCGGCCAGCGCGATTTAGATTTAATAACCGCCGACGAACTTAACAGGCTTATCAACGGCCCAAAGGGCGATAGTTCGCTGAGCTCACTACGCGACCGCGCGATTTTAGAATTATTTTTTTCTACCGGCCTGCGCGTCTCCGAGCTCTGCGCTTTAAACCGCGACATCGATTTGTCTAGAGATGAATTTTCAGTACGGGGAAAGGGCGAGAAAATACGAGTAGTGTTTTTGTCGGATAATGCAAAGTCCGCAATAAAAGAATATGAAAA
>CAYHVJ010000010.1:0-15159 GCA_964360085.1 uncultured Candidatus Saccharibacteria bacterium | reverse complement strand
TACGAGTAGTGTTTTTGTCGGATAATGCAAAGTCCGCAATAAAAGAATATGAAAAGAAGCGCGGTGATTTAGAGGAAGCCCTTTTTATTTCTACTTCAAATACAAGACTCACTCCACGCTCGATAGAAAGGATTGTTAAGGGGTACGCAATCAAAGCCGGCATCACGCGCAAGGTCACCCCGCATGTCATCCGCCACAGCTTTGCAACCGACTTATTGGAGAATGGCGCCGACCTCCGCAGTGTGCAGGCGCTCTTGGGCCACGCCAATATAGCAACCACGCAGGTCTACACCCACATTACCGACAAACACCTCCGCGAGGTGCACAAGGCTTTTCATGGTAAAAGAAGGAAATGAAGCTCGTCAGTTGGAATGTTAATGGCATACGCGCGGTGGTTAAGAAAGGGACTTTTCAGGCTTTTGTAAAACAGGAGAAGCCTGATGTTATTTGCTTGCAGGAGACCAAGGCCGAGCGCGGGCAGGCGGAGGTTGATTTAGCCGAGTATGAGGAGTACTGGAACAGCGCCACAAAAAAAGGCTACAGCGGAACCGCCGTTTTCATAAAGAAAAATATCGCGGTGCACGAGGTGCTGATGGGTTTGCCCGAGGACTTGTGCAAGAAATACAAATTGCACAACGACAGCTACGGCGACCCGAACGCAGAAGGGCGCGTTATTGCGGTTGAGTTGGATGATTTTTTTGTCGTCACCTCTTATACGCCCAACTCCAAGCCCGACCTCTCGCGGCTGAAATTGCGCCACAAGCAGTGGGACCCGGCGTTCTTGGAATACATGAAGCGGTTGGAGAAAAAGAAGCCGGTGCTTTTCAGTGGCGACCTCAATGTGGCGCATCAGGAACAAGATTTGGCCAATCCAAAAGCAAACGAGGGCGAGCACGGTTTTACTACCGAGGAGCGCGAGGGTATCGACAAGATAATAGAAGCGGGATTTGTTGATAGTTTCAGAGTATTCAATAAAGAAGGAAATGGTTTTTATACCTGGTGGACACACTGGGCAAACTCCCGCGAGCGCAACGTCGGCTGGCGCATCGACTACTGGTTTGTGTCTAAAAAACTCCTCCCAAAATTAAAATCCGCAAAAATCTTGCCCGAAGTAATGGGCTCCGACCACTGCCCGGTGGTTATAGAGCTGAAGTAAAACCAATTTTTTGGGTACGAAGAAGCCCCGCTGTTTTAGGAGTATGTTAGCGGGGCTTTGTGCAATTATCTAAGCCAATTTGTCGTAGAAAGCGACGTGGCCATTTTTTACATAGTTGTCTAAGTGTGAGACTCAGTCGCCATGCCCACAATAAGTGGATTTAGAAGATTGCACGGTGCAGCTGCGATGCACATAAAGAACTTTTTTGTTATGTCGTCCGCGACAGGGTAGAACGCGTCCGTACAACAATGGTCTGCAGTAATAGTACTCCCCTAAAGGACAGTGTAAAGGACATGGGTGTGGACAACTATTGTCGTATATTGTCCTTTAATCCACAAAGTATTTCTTGTGTATTTCCTTAACTTCAGCTTCCTCGGCCGCCTCCTTGGTATCTTTGGCCTCCTCCCCTATCTTGCGGAGCTCTTTGTCAGGCATTTTTAACAGCTCCCCTGCTCTGCGCTCCAAGTACTCAGGCGTGTTTTTGGCCGGGTCCTCCAGTACCTCTTCCAGTAGTGCATGGAGCGTCCAACCGATACGGGGCCCTGGTGCCTGTCCCAACTCTATGATGCGCCGGCCGTCTATTTGCAACATACCGACCGATATGGGGTCGCGCATAGCCTGCTCTATCATGGCTTGATACTTGCGTAGGCGGAACGGCTGCTCTTTGGGGCGCCCGGTGCCTATCCTGTCACATATCCGCAGGTTTATAAGGTCCCAGATGTGCTCCTTGCCCACATTGGCAACTATCCGGCGCACCGCGGAGAGAGTCACCTTCTCCGGGTCGCTAAAAAACATGTGCCAACGCACCAACGAGGTGGCTTTGTCTATTGTTTCACGTGAAAACTTGAGGTTCTCCAGTATCTTTTTGGTCATTCGGGCCCCGACCACGTCGTGTCCGTGGAAGGTCCAGTCCCCTTTTTCGTCCGACCAACGACGGCTCTTGGGTTTGCCTACGTCATGAAACAGGGCCGAGAGCCTGACTATGAGTGACCAGTCTTTGTCCGCCGCATGCTGGGCCGAGCGGAGGTTGTGTTCAAACACATCAAAGCTGTGGGCTTGGTTTTGCTCGACTCCGATGCCGGTTTCGAGCTCCGGAGCTATATACTGCAAAATGCCCAATTTGTGGCTTAGAACAAGGGCTTTCATTGGCTGGATAGAGTTCAAAATCCGGACAAATTCATCCCGAATGCGCTCTTTTGAAATCTTTCCTAATTGGTTGGCCGACTCTACCAGCGCCGCGTGGGTTTTGGGCTCTAGTGTAAATTCCAACTCGGCAGACAGACGCACGGCGCGCATAATCCGCAGCGCATCCTCATCAAAACGCTCTTTTGGCTCCCCTACCGCGCGTATCCAGCGTGTCCCCATGTCCTTTATGCCGTCATACGGGTCGAGCAAATGTCCTTTAGACGCACTATAGGCCAAAGCGTTGATGGTAAAGTCGCGGCGCTTGAGGTCGTCCTCTATATTTTGACTGAACTCGACGCTGTCAGGCCGGCGGGCGTCGCTGTACTTCCCTTCCAGCCGGTATGGGGTAACCTCTACGACTTTCAGCCGCTCGTCGGTAGTGTCGTCGTTGACCACGCCGACTGTCCCGAACTCATTGGTGTAATAGGTATGCTCAAAAACACCCTGAATCTGCTCCGGAGTGGCGTTTGTGGTCACATCCCAGTCGTTTGGGGTGCGGCCAAGCAGGATGTCTCGGACGCAACCCCCCACTATCCAAGCCTCAAAACCTGCCTTTTCCAGGCCTTCGGTGACCCGCACTACCTCCTTGGGTATTTTGCTGGGACTTATTTGCATTTTACGCTTAGATTATCGAACGTGTGCGGATAGGGAGAATCGAACTCCCGTCTCGTCCTTGGCAAGGACGCATTCTACCACTAAACCATATCCGCTTTATGTTTTTAATGCGCTTCGTGAGTGAATATAACACGATTTTCTGCTAGGATGAATACGCAGGCGCGTCTGTGGTGAAACGGATATCACGGCTGGCTTCGAACCAGCTGTTCCAGGTTCGAGTCCTGGCAGACGCACAATATGTTGCAACGGATGATAAAAGACATCCAGAGTGTGGATAGCTATTACCCTGTAAATAAAGGTAAATTTGGCATTTGTGTGGATAAGTATGGGGATATGTGCATTAAAGGACAAAAAACTATGTCTTTTATGTTACATATGTAACGTTCCACGTGAACCATGCCTAGTCCAAAGCGTAAAATAGGTGATATTGGGGAGGAGGTAGCCGTTAAATACCTAGAAACAAAGGGATTTCGGATACTTGAGCGGAATTACCTACGGAAGTGGGGGGAAATAGATATAGTGGCCGAAAAGGGCGATTTGCTTAGTTTTATCGAGGTAAAGTCTGTTTCACGTGAACCAGGACAGGGGCATAGGCCCGAGGAGAACGTCCATTATCGGAAAGTTCAGAGGCTTAGGCGGGCTATACAGACCTACCTGCTTGACCGGAAGATCAAGGAATCTCAAAAATGGCAGTTCGACCTCATTTGTGTATATTTGGACGAAGTTAATAAAAAGGCTAAAGTAGAGATGCTGGAGAATATAATTCTCTAATAAAGGACAATATTAAAGACACGGGGTATCGTATATCGGTAGTACGCTTGCTTTGGGAGCAAGATGGCTCAGTTCGATTCTGAGTACCCCGACCAAAGAGAAGATATGGAAAAAATTACCCTTGTAACCAAACCATCGGCCGGATATGAACTTACTGACTCCGGCGGGGAGGAGAAGCTGGAGCGCTTTGGCGAGGTAGTTTTGGCGCGCCCTGACCCGCAAGCTTTATGGCAAAAGGGCAGGGAGGGGGAGTGGGACAAAGCCCAGGGGCGTTTTGAGCGCGAGGGCCGCGACGGCAAATGGGTTGGCAAACTGCCTAAGAGCTGGCCGGTAGATTTCGGTGGTTTAAAGTTTTTAATAAAACCAACTTCGTTTAAACATACCGGTTTGTTTCCTGAACAAGAATCCAACTGGCAGTGGGGGAGTGAGTTGATAAAACATGCCGGGAAAGAAATTTCTGTCTTAAATATTTTTGGTTATACGGGAGGTGCAACGCTTGCCGCGGCAAAGGCCGGAGCAAAAGTGACGCATGTAGACGGCAGCAAGACGGCGGTCGCGTGGGCGCGGGAGAACGCAAAACTCTCCGGCTTGGAAGAAAAACCGATCCGCTGGATTACCGAAGACGCTATTACTTTTTTAAAGCGGGAAATTAAGAGGGGAGTACGCTACGATGCGGTGGTAATGGACCCGCCCGCGTTCGGCCACGGCCCGGGCGGGGAAGTGTGGAAGTTTGAGGAAAATTTTTTGGAACTCCTTAAGCTTGTTGAACAACTTTTGAGCGACAAACCGCTTTTTGTCTTGGTAAACGGCTACGCGGCGGGCTACTCGCCGCTCGCGTTCGCCTACAACTTAGAAAATTTTGTAAAAAAGTACGGCGGGTCAATAGAATACGGCGACCTGGCGATTGCCGAATCAAATTCTGAAAGAATTTTGCCGTGCGGCATCTTCGCCCGGTGGGGAATTTAGTTTCCTTTGAGTGCTGCTTCGAGTTGTGCGGTGAGAGACGGCGCTACTGTGGCGTTGAAGCCGGCCGATTTGGCGGTGAGATCGCCTAAGAGCAATTGGACGATGCCGCCTTTGCCTGCTGCGGCGAGGCTGTCGTCTATGTGTGCGAGAGAAACAGCGCGCAGGTCGCGGTTTTCTGTCGAGGCCGCAACGGTAGCGGTGGTAATAATCCCCGCAAGTTTGCCGTCGCGCAGGCGCACGACAGCGCCGCCGGAGGAACCGCCTTGGGATACGACCGTGCCGCCTATTGAAAATAAGTCCACATCTCTGTTGTTCTCAAAAGAGAACAGCTGTGTGACATAGGCTATTGCAGAACTGATGTAGAGGTTTTTTTGTACCGATTCTCCGCCTAAGAACCCGGCGGGGTATGCCGCCAAGAGCATCTGGTCGCCTATGTCGGCATACCCGCGGTCCATTTCGAGCCGGTCAAAACTTCCGGGTAGCGGTTCGAGCTGGTTGGTACGGCCGGTTATAAGCAAGAATGCGTAATCGTTTTCTCCGGTGCCGGTTGCCTGCGATGCCTTAAGCTGGGATGCGTTGGCGGTTATCCATTCAGGCGGCAGATACAAAAGAGCCGCGGTATAACGCTCCTGCGCCGGGGCGCCGACGCGCACCGTGCATATTATATTGCCGGGAGTCAGGTAATCGCGCAGGAGGAAGTACTGCCCCACGTGCGCGTTGGTAAGTATGACGCCGCGGCTGTCTACGATGACTCCGCTCCCGCTTATTCCGTTGATGCCGGTTTGCGGCGTGCAAAGAATATTGACCAGCGCGGAGCGCGTCTCGGTGTTTATTTGTTCTTGCGATTTAGTAGGCGTGGTTGGTGTAGGACTCGGCGGAACCTGTTGCACAATAGGTTTTACAGCCACTTTTGTGCTTACTGTTGGCTTTGCAACTGCAGTTGGAAACTCAGCCGTCGTTGTGGTGGCTTGTTGCGGCAGAAGTTGAGTGGCGGTAGGCGCCGTGCCCGTTAAAAACGCCCCAAACAGGACAATAAGTGCAACCAATTTACCTATTGCCGTAAGAATGACATTTATTACTTCCATGGTGCGGGATGGGAGAATCGAACTCCCAACTACAGTTTGGAAAACTGTCGTTTTACCACTAAACTAATCCCGCTTACCCCGTTATACTAAACCATATCAACGAAAAAATCCCCTAGTGGGGATTTTTTCGTCTCGAGAGGATAGATTTACGACTTTACGGCTTCCTTCAATGCTTTTGCGGCCTGGAACTTCGGCACGCGCATGGAGGGGACATGTACGGTCGCACCGGTGCGCGGGTTGCGGGCCTGTCGCGCGGCGCGCATCTTGGTCTTAAAGATGCCAAGGCCGGCTATGGATACATCATTGCCTTTCTTGAGCTCGCTGACGATAGAGTCGATCATCGACTCCACGGCGCGCTCGGCATCCGCCTTGGTAGTTCCAAGGACAGTGTGCACCCTTTCTGCTATATCCTGTTTATTCATAGCATTAATTAACAGCTTGTAATTGGGAACCCCTGTGCGGGTAGTATACCCCTCTGCAAAATCCCTGCAATAGAGCCAATAGTTGGAAGGTTGTTGATACATAAGGACTTTCTGCTCAAATCCCAAAAAACCCTTATTTTGCAAGGAAAAAGGCCCCAACCGGGGGCCTGTATTATGTAAGGTTGTCTTGCCGCCGCCGTACCAGCTCGACCAATTGGCAAGAAGCCTCTTCAGCGTTTGCGTTAGGCCGTAACTGTCTGCCCAAAAGGACGTCGGCGGTACGTTTTGGGTTGAGCAGTACCTCTGTGGCTATAATTTCGCCATATTCCACACGGACTGCTATTTCTACCACTGCGGCAGGAGTGTAGGTGTTTTGACTGAGCCTTGTGTTCAGTACATAGATCCCATGCATAACGCCGATGCATAGCGGCGCGCGATAGTATGCCGCTGCAGCGCATGCTATATCCTGCGCGGCCGCGACGCACGCCGCGTAATCAGGCCAGCAGATGCAAGGGGCAGCTGGTTGTATGAGCAGGCAAGGCAGAGGCAGAGGGTGCTCATCTAACAGTGCTTCGAGCGCCCCTATTGATACGGCACTCAATCCGAGCGCCACAATCGTATGCAAGTTTGATTTTAACAAGGGGCACTCCTTCTTATTTCTTCTTCCCAGAAGATACCCTACTTACCGCGCAAATTCAATCGCGCGGGTTTCGCGGATGACGAGCACTTTTATCTCGCCGGGGTATTTGAGTTCATTTTCTATGCGCATGGCAATAGAACGCGCCAACTCGCGCGCCTGAAAGTCACTCATGGTCTCGGGCTTTACAAACACGCGCACCTCGCGACCGGCGGAGATTGCGTACGACTTCTCCACGCCGGGGAAGGAGTTCGCGATGCCCTCGATGTCGGCAAGGCGTTTGATGTACTGCTCCACCGAGTCGCGCCGCGCGCCGGGGCGCCCGCCGGAAATGGCGTCGGCCACCTGCACAATGTAGGACTCGGCAGTTTCGTACGGGTATTCCTCGTGGTGGGCCTGCATAGCCTTGATAACTTCCTCCTGCACGCCGAACTTCTGCAGTATGCGGCGGCCTATCTCCACGTGGGTGCCCTGCACCTCGTGGTCGAGCGCTTTGCCGATGTCGTGCAAGAGCGCGCCGGCGCGGGCCACAGCCGGGTTGGCGCCGACCTCCTCGGCTATCATGCCGGCAATGTGCGCCATTTCTACCGAGTGCTGGAGCACCGACTGCCCGTAGGAGGTGCGGAAGTGCAGGCGGCCAAGGATCATGAGGAGACGCGGGTCGAGGTTGAGCACGCCGACCTCAAAGACGGCGGCTTCGGCCTTTTCCTTAATTATTTTGTTGACGTCTGCCTTGGCCTTCTCCACCATTTCCTCTATTTTGGCCGGCTGGATGCGTCCGTCGATGATCAAATTCTCGAGCGCGACGCGCGCAATAGCGCGGCGCAGCGGGTCGTAGGACGAAAAGACAATAGAGCCGGGCGTGTCGTCGATAATTACCTCCACGCCTGTGGCGCGCTCGAACGCTTTTATGTTCCGGCCCTCCTTGCCGATTATTTTGCCCTTAAGGTCGTCGTTGGGTATGGTAATGGCGGTCGCCATGGTGTCGGAGGCGACCGAGTTGCCCAGCCGGTGTATGGCGGTTACCAAAATATCCTTGGCTTTGCGCTCCATGCGCTCGTAGCCCTCGCGCTCCAGCTTGGCGGTGCGCATCATAAAGTCATCGCTGTTCTCGCGCTCGATCTCCGAGTACAGCTGCTCCTTTGCTTCGGTCTTGGAGAGGCCGGCTGCTTTTGCAAGTTCGTCGGCGCGCTCCTGTAGCAGCGCCTCGGCGCGCTCTTTTATGGCTTTAACCTCCTCTATTTTGCCCTTGACCGCCTGAATTTCGGAGTCCAGCTCGCCCTGCTTTTTGTCCAATGCCTCCTCACGCTTAAACACGCGCTCCTCTTGACGCGTTACCTTCTCCTCTTTTTCTGCGATGGTCGCATCGAGCGAGACCAAAATCTCTTTAGCCTTGTCCTCCGCGCTTGCGGTTATTTTTTTTGCTTCTTCCCTCGCGTCGAGCAGTATGTGCTTGACCTCTACTTCTATCGAACCTTTACGCGATAAAACGAGCAGCCACCGGAATACAAAGCCTATTACCGCACCCCCGAGCGCTGACAGCGCCAGCAGGGTAAATACTATTTTTAATGACATAAGTTGGGTTCATGAAATATATATTGAGAACGGCTTTACAATACCACAGAGTAAAGCCCAAAGCAAAAGTTGCTCTTTATTTCTTCGCCGCTACACCCTGGTGGGCGAGGATATCGTCCACAATGCCGTACTTTTTAGCCTCATCCGCCATCATAAAGTAGTCGCGGTCGACGTCCTTTTCTATCTTCTCGAGCGGCTGGCCGGTGGCTTTGGAGAGTATTTTATTGAGCCGTTCGCGGGTGGCGACGATATGCTTAGCGGTTATCTCGATGTCGGTGGCTTGGCCCTGCGCTCCGCCCCACGGCTGGTGGATCATCACTTCGGCATTGGGGAGCGCAAAGCGCTTGCCCTTTTCTCCGGCAGCCAAAATGACCGCTGCCGCGGAGGCAGCGATGCCGACGCATACGGTGGCGACGTCGGGCTTGATATAGTTCATCGTGTCGAGTATCGCCAGACCGGCCGTTACCGAGCCGCCGGGGGAGTTGATGTATAGCTGGACGTCTTTCTTCGGATCCTCCGAAGCCAAAAAGAGGAGTTGGGCGATGACCAGGTTGGCGGTATGGTCCTCGATAGGTCCGGCGAGGAAGATGACCCGCTCTTTGAGCAGGCGCGAGTATATGTCGAAGGCACGTTCGCCATACGGCGTCTTTTCGATAACCATCGGCACGAGCTGGTTTTGGATGTCATTTTTTTGCATGTGCACAGTATAGTCTTGACCGTCCGAACTTTCAAGCGTACGGTAGTGTCACAGGGTAATCTCAGTCGCCGTGATGTCACGGCTGACGAAGCACAAGGAGGACATTATGTTTCGTTCAGTTGCAGTTTCTATCGCCTCGCTCGTGGCGGTTCTCGCGATCGGTGTCAGTTTGTTTGTTATGCTGCTGGCGGACGTGTCCCTCATGGACCGTTACGTGGCGCTTGTCACCGCCGCTGTGTGGGCCTGCATACTCGCCCTTCTCATTAAGGCCGATATGCAACTCGCATACCGCCGGGCGTTCGCGCCCGTGCGTTAGGAAGGGCTGATTTGTTCTTCGGTTCGCAGAGCATCTCCGGATGCTCAAAGGGTCTCGCGCAAGCGAGGCCCTTTCTCTTTTTACTTAACCGTTTCGTTTTTGACTTCGCCTTCCAAAAGTTTCAGCGCCAACTCGTTTTTGAGGACCGTTTCTATGTGGATTTTGACCAGCTCGGGGTTTGCCTCGGGGAAGTGCTCCATCGCGTGCTTGATTTCCGTAGCGACCGCGGTTTCATCGGCCTCCAACTTTTCCACAGCGGCGATTTTGTTGAGCAAAAGTTGCAGTTGGGCGCGCTTGCGGGCCTGGCTTGAGAAGTCGTTACGCAACGCCTCTTCAGTTTTACTGGTTTTCTTCAAATACTCTTCAAAATTCATGCCGAAGCGTTTAACATCCTCGCGCATTTGCGACATTATTTTTTGGAGCTCGCTTTCTATAAAAATCCGCGGCACGGAGAGCGCCGACTTTTCAAGCAATGCCTCGATAAGCTTCCCGCGCCTCTTGTCGCGGGCCAAGTAGTCGCGCGCTTTTTGCTCTTCCTCCGCGCTCGGCGGCACTTCCAACTTAGGGAGTTCGCCGGCATACGGTTCCAGTACTATCTTTTCGTGCAACTGCTTCCAGTTTTTAGGCAGAACAACTTCCGGATACACCGTGGCTCGCACCGTAAGACCTATGGGATTATCAACCGCAAGCTTGGTTACCCGTATATCGGGGCGGCCGACCGCCTCAACTTTGTGCTCTTCTATAAGTTCGATATAAAAATCTTTGACAAAAAGTTCCACTGCCTCTTCCAGCACGGCAAGCTCGCCTGCTTTCTTTAAAGCCATGTCGGCGGGTACTTTGCCGGGCCGGAAGCCGGGCAACTCGAGATGCTCGGCAATGTGCATCAGCGCTTTTTGGCGATAAGGCTCCACAGCAGAGTAGGGGATATCGCCCACGAGCTCGACCTCCGACTCGGGGAGGTTCTTCAATACAAAAGACTTCGCTATTTCAGCAAACATCTGGCGATGTTAGCACATTTACAGCGCGCCCTGCAAAGCATCGAGGTCTGCATTCGAGTCTGTGGTCGCGGCTGTGTTTAGGTCGGCTTCTATATTATTTTCGTTAAGAGGATTTGCGGCTTCCTGTTGCGCGGCCATGTCCGCGGCCTGCTGCTGTGCCTGTGCGGCCTCGGCCGCCTTCTGTTGCTGTGCCTGCGTGTAAAAGAAGTAGGCGCCGCCCGCGGCGAGCAGTAGCACCACAATGATGGTGCCTATAACCGCCCCCAACCCGCCGCCCGATTTAGGTGCCGGAGCAGGAGGAGTTATGGGTGGTGCGACCGGAGCGGGGGCTGCCGGCACAACCGGTGGCGGTGCAACTGGTGCTGGAGTGGCGGGGACAATCGGCTGAGGTGTTTGTGGGGGCATGTCAATAAAAAATTAATGAGTAAAATTATTGATTACTATTGGCGGCTTTTACAGAGTTGAGCGTTGCTTTGAGCGAGTCTTTGGCGGCACGGATGGCGTCCTCGGCCGCTTTAACTGCTGCGCGGATTTTCGTCATCTCGTTTTTTGGCGTTGCGCTTACAAGTGCCGCGGAAAGCGCAGTACCAACCGCAGTTATCTTGTCCTGCGCCGCAGTTATGTCCGCGCGTGCCGTTGCGAGCAGTGCAACAGACGCATCCATGTTTATACCCTTGGCTTGCAGTTCGCTGATGCGGCTGTCGATGCGGGTTGCTATGTTGCTGAGGTTTTCCGCATTGCCCGTCAAGCGGTCGACAATATTAGAGATGCTCGTCTGCACCGCTTGGCTGAACTTCTGCCTCGCCCTCTCTTTGACGGCTTCGATTTTTGTTCTTACCTCTTCTCTTTTAGTTTCAATCTTTAAACGCACCTCCTCGCGCGCGTCTTTTATATTCGCGCGGGTGCTCGATGCGTTCTCACGGATGTCTTTAAGAATTTGTCCGGGCGCAATGAGCGGACGCGGCTTCTCTTCAGCCAACACAAAAGCTGGAGCTAATAAAAGCGCGGCGGTTAACGCAACATAACGGAAGTTTTTCATACTTCCATTTTACACCCCTTTTTTATTTTGCAAATTTCTGCTTGTAGAGAGCAATTGACTTATTGATGGCGGCTATCGCATCCGCCTTGCCCATGATGCTTTTTATTTCGACTGGGGCCGGCTTTCCTTTTAGTGCTTTGTAGGTCTCAAGAAAGTGCTGGAATTCTTTAAGCGTGTGCTTGTTGATGTCGGCGAGGTCCTGCACATCCTCCCAGCGCTTGTCTTCGGTCGGGACAGCGATGATTTTGTAGTCGGACTCGCCCGAGTCTATCATTTCCATAACAGCAACCGGTCGCACCTGCACTAAAATACCGGTCTGGAGAGGGAAGGTGGTAAGCACGATGACATCGAGAGCATCGTTGTCGTCCCATAGTGTCTGCGGCACAAACCCGTAGTCGTAGGGGAACGGCGCAGCCGAGTAGTTGGCTCGGTCGAGCTTAATAAGACCGGTGGTCTTGTCTATCTCGTACTTGTTATTCGACCCCTTAGGAATTTCGATAATGACATTAATTTCGTTTGGGGCGTCATCGCCCAGTGGTACATCGTGCCAGAGGTTCATATGTCTATTTTATATTAGTTTTTACTCGGTTGCGATAGGCGGGGGAGCGACGGGGGCGGGTGCGTCTTTGCCCTCCACCGCATCAATCGGCTTGCCGCCGACCGACTGTATGTCGATGCGCCAGCCGGTCAGCTTGGCCGCCAAGCGCACATTCTGGCCGCCGCGGCCTATTGCCAAGCTCTGCTGGTCCTCCGCTACTTTAATAGTCGCCTTGTGCTCCTCTTCGTCGAGCTCGACGCCGAGTACGCGCGCCGGCGAGAGAGCCTCCTCAATAAAGGTCTTCGGATTTTCGTTCCACTCGATAAGGTCTATCTTTTCGCCGCCGAGCTCAGAGGTGACGGTGCTGACGCGCACGCCGCGCTGGCCGACCAATGAGCCGACCGGGTCGACATGCGGGTCGGTCGAGGCCACCGCCACTTTTGAGCGGCTGCCCGCCTCGCGCGCGATTGATTTGAATACGACTGTTTTGGCGGCGGCCTCCGGCGCCTCCATCTCAAACAGCTTGACGAGGAACTCCGGCTTGGCGCGCGAGAGGCGCAGGTAGATTCCGCGCGGCGATTCCTCTACTTGGTATAGCAATCCGCGTCTGCGCTCGCCCTGGCGGTAGCGCTCGCCGGGTATCTGCTCCTCGTACGGCAAGATGCCGGTGGCGCGGCCGAGGTCAACATAAATATTGCCGCGCTCCATGCGCTGCACCGTGCCGCTGATAATTTCGCCCTGCCGCGCGCCGTACTCGGCCACGACGGACACCTTTTCCGCTTCGCGGATTTTTTGGATGATGACCTGCTTGGCGGTCTGCGCGGCTATGCGGCCGTAAGACTCCTGCGCCTCAAGCGGGAAGACAAGCTCGTCACCTACAGCGGAGTCCCGCTTGATAAACTTGGCGTCCTCTATTTTTATATGCTGCTCCTCATTGTAGTAGGGCAGCGGCGCAATGGGGTTGCCCTCTAGGTCGAGCTTAGGTTCTGCGGGCTCCGCATCCTCGCCCTCCTCTTCAAAACGCACGGTCGTGTCGTCGACCACGGTTTTAATCTGCTGGAACTCGGTAGTGCCGGCACTGAGGTCGATATGCGCGCGGATAACTTGGCCTTTTTTGGCGTACTCCTTTTTGTAAGCGGTCGCCATCGCGGCCTCGATAGCCTCGATTACCTTGGCGCGCGGTATGCCGCGCTCCTCCTCGAGCTCGCCGAGCACGCTGTTCATTACTTTGAGGTCAAACATGGTTGAATCTTTAATTTTGTAAATCCGGTAAAAAATAACCGCCCCCTCAGGGCAGTTTCCAGACATGGTCATCTTACTCCTGCTGTATAATAGTGTCAATGGAACAGGAGCTAGGGTGGTTTAAGCGTGAGACACTAAGCGACGATGAGCGCCGGCACGCGTTGGCGCACGGGCTCGGGCTCCCGTTCGTGCAATTGGACCGCGACTCCATTTCGCTCGAGGCGATGGTGCTGGTGCCCGAGCCATTGGCCCGCGAGCACAATATTGTCGCGTACCATCTTGCCGACGGGTCGCTGCATGTAGCGCTTTTGGATATAGATCAACTCAGCGAGCTGGAGTTTTTGCGCTCGCGCTACCGCCTCCTGCCGCGCCTGACCGACAGGGAGTCGATGATGCGCGGCCTTTTGCACTATCAGAGGCATCTGCGCGACACATATGGAGAGGCGCTCGAGCATACAGAGTCGCCCAACTTGCTCGACTCTCTGCTGCGCCATGCGCTCCATAGTTCGGCGACCGACCTGCATCTGCAAAATACATCCGAGGGCCTGATGGTGCGCTACCGTATAAACGGCTCGCTTAAAGAGGCGATGACGCTCCCGCCCGCTGCGGGGAAAAATGTCATAACCAAGCTCCGGATGCTGGCAAACGTGCCGTCCGGCACACTACCGCGCGAGGGTTCTTTGCGCGTCGACCTCGGGAACGGAGGAGACTTGTCGGTCCGCGTCTCCTCTGTGCCGATTGTGCAGGGCGAAAAGCTTGTACTCCACTTGGTGCGGGAGAAAGAGCGCCGCGGACACACACTTGAGTCGCTCGGGTTCCACGGCGAGTCGCTCGAGGCCGTGCACAAAAAACTTTTGAAGCGCCGCGGGCTCGTGGTGGTGGGCGGTGCAGAGGACAGCGGCAAATCCACCATCCTTTATACGCTACTCGACCTGCTTAATGCGCCGGAAGTTTCGATAGCGACAGTCGAACACGAGGTTGAGTACACGCTCCCGCGCGTTGCACAGACAGATGTCGGGGCCTCTGGCGTCGGCACGGCCGCCGCGCTGCGCGCCGCGCTCAAACAGGACTGCGACGTAGTGATGATAAGCCGCGTGGCAGACGCCGAGGTGGCGCGCGTCGCTGTTGCAGCGGCACAGCGCGGCGTGTTGGTGCTCGTCAGTACCGAAGACACGAATCTTTTTCCATCGCCTGATCTTTTGATACAAACCGCGGTGCTCCGCCGGCTCGGCGGCAAGCAGATTGCCGACAAACGCAAACTTACCCGCGCGCAGGCCGACGGGTTGGAGGAGTCCGCGGACTTTGCCCGCGTACTATCCGCACTAAAAGAGGAGGGCAAGGTGCAAAAAGACGCGCAATGGAAGGATATGCAGTTTAGCCGCCCCGTCCCAAGCTCCGAGCACACAGATGGCTATAGCGGGCTTGTCGGCATACAGGAGGTGGCACAGGAGGGGAGGTTGATTGGCCTCAATTTGATAGAAGACGCTGTCTTTAAAGCGGCCCAAGGGCTGACCAGTATAGAAGAGGTCAAAAAACTCTTAGTTTGAGCCATATTTTGATAATCTAAACAACACCCCTTGACAAATGTCAAGCATGGGTGTATCATATTAAGCGTACCAGTTCCCATTTTTAGGAGGTTTTCATGACTCTCAAGCGCCCGTACTGGATCGGTCCACGCGGCACTGTCTACTTCTCCCACGCCGAGTATGTCGCGGCTTGGCAGGCTAACCGCCAGAACTGACCCGTCTTGCTCCAGCCGCCCCCGACCAAACGCCCCACACCAAAAGTGTGGGGCGTGTTATATTTGCAAAATGAAGAAACGCCTCGTAATCGCCAACTGGAAGATGTACATCGAGTCTCCAGAGGAGGCCAAGGGGTTTGTTTCAACACTCAAACGCAAGGCGGCTTCATACGATG
>CAYHVJ010000009.1:2443-19307 GCA_964360085.1 uncultured Candidatus Saccharibacteria bacterium | reverse complement strand
GATACAAACCATATAGTGCACGGCATGCGCCGCGGCCAGCGCTGGCGCTCGTTTGCCAGTATTTTGTGGTGGGTGCTGATTATTGGCGCCTCGGTCGGGTCCTTTTACTTCATACAGCCGTACCTGCAAAAGGTGCTTGATGCATACACGGGCATGCAGCAGAACGCCAAAACCGCCGAGGGCTGGCAACAACAAGCACAGGATTTTTATAACAAGTATCTCGCACCGCCGGCCACTACTCCGTAAGGTTGTGCTTGGGGTTGTTTATCCACAGGAATGTATCTAGTATTTCGTACTGGCGAGAGTATAATGTAAAGTATGGATTTAGTACGAAGCAGGGCTCTTCAAATGCGTTTGAGGGGATTTAGTTTCAATGAAATAAATAAAGAGCTTGGAGTTCCTAAATCCACACTTTCCGGATGGATGCGAAACATCGTTCTTTCAGAAAAAGCTCGTGCACGAATTCAGTCGAGAGTTCGACAAGGTGTTTATAACGGACTCATAAAACGAAACAAACTACAGACACATGTAGCTCGGCAGCGTGTTGCTCAAATTAGAGCTGAAGGCAAGCAATTTCTTCCAAAGTTAACTAAAGATGACCTCGTGGTTGTTGGCGCTGTATTGTATTGGGCGGAAGGGTATAAGCGCCCTTTAGTACGAAATGGTAAAGAAATAACTGCACATGTGATAAGTTTTGTAAATTCAGATTCGGACGCGGTACGAGTTTTTGTTCGCTTTTTAATTGAAATACTGCACATACCACGAGAACACATTAACTTTTCCATGCGTCTTTATGCTCATATAAACGAAAACGAGGCACTAAATTATTGGGCACAAGTAACAGGAGCTACAAGGGCGTGTTTTAAAAAGACAACATATCTTGTCAGTGGTGCAAGTAAGGGTAAGCGTCCGTTTAACCGCCTTCCGTATGGAACTCTGCAAGTCTCGGTAAATAGTACGGACAAATTTTCGTTTCTGATGGGCTTGATTGATGGAGTGAAAGAAAAACTGTAATATGATACAGTACCTACCTTGCTTGGGTAGCTCAGTTAGTTAGAGCGCGCCCCTGAAGAGGGCGAGGTCCCCGGCGCACTTCCGGGCCCAAGCACCAATTAGTTTGATTTGACCTTAAGTTTCGCTTGGCGGCCTTTGTCGAGTTTGGGGAGGCGGATTATCAAAAGTCCGTGCTTTTCGGTGGCCTCGGCCTCCTCTATTTCTATTTCCTGCGGGAGTACGATGCTGCGGGCAAACGAGCCCCAATACAGTTCCTGAAAGAAAAAGTCGCCGTTGGTGCCCTCGGTATGCCGCTCGCGCTTGCCGCGGATAGTAACCATGTCGCGGGTGATAGAGACATCGAGGTCGTCCGGGCGCACGCCTGCTATCATCGCTTTAATGACTATATGGGTGGGGGTTTGATACACGTCTACCGCCAACTCGCCGGCCTCTTCCTCCTCCGTTATTTCTACCGGCTCCGAGGACGAGGAAATAGTTACATGCTTGGCCTTTGACGGCTTTTCAGCGTATGATGCACCGCCCTGCTCGAGTTCGTCGAAGGTAAAGTCGTCGTTTTGGCTGCCTGTCAGCCATTCAAATAGTGAGCGTTTTTCTTTTGCCATATCTATATACTAACAGTAATCCCGCGCCGGCTGCTTTATCTGCTCTGTCATAAACAGCATGACCACAATGCCGAACCAGATGAAGAGGAATATCCAAAACGTAGCATCCCCGTCTGATCCAAGTATAAAAAAATTAAAGAGCGTATGCAACGTGACGGCAAGGATAACTCCAACAAAAGCCGCAGCGCGCCGCGCCAAAGCGCTTTTGTAGAAGGCGAGTGCCAAGGCTATGCCTATGGTTGCCGAGGAGAGTGTATGCAGGAGCGTCGCTCCGATGAAGCGCAGGTCGCCCCTGATTATTGTTTGCAACACGTCGCCGTTTTGGATAGGCGTCATCAAAAAGAGCATGTTTTCAAACGCGGAGAAGCCCAGCGCCACGGTAACCATGTAGACGACAGCGTCTATAGGTTCGTCAAAAATCCGCAGGCGCAGGGCCACAAGGTACGCCGCGCCGAACTTCAGCATCTCCTCGGTAGCCGCCCATAAAAAAAGGAGGGATGTCCCGGTAAAGTACCGCATGGTCTGTTGCTCGATCCACAGCGCCGCAAACACCATGGCTCCGCCGGCTATAAAGGTCATCAGTAAATAACGCTTCGGTTCGGGCTCGCACCGGTCTTCCATCAGCCAAAAGGTGAGCCACAACAAAGCGGGGAGCACGCCGCCGAGCATCGCGATAAAAATTATAGGCGAGGCCATGCTTCCACCATTATAAGCCCGTTTTTACCCGGCAGACTGCTCCAAATTTCTTCGGTCACAAAGGGCATAAACGGGTGCAGGAGTTTGAGCGAATTTTCAAGGAGGTAACAAAGCGTCGCGCCGTACTCCGGCTTGCCCTTGCTCTCTTCTATAATCTCCGCGGCAAAGCGGCCCCAGATGTAGTGATACAACCTGTCAGCGGCAAGGTCGATGCGGTACTCCTCTATATCTTTTGTCACGTCTTTGGTCAGCTCGTCTAGCTCTTTTATAAGTTCGGGCTTCAATTCCCCCGTGTTTTCCTGCGAGAGCACAAAGCGGGTTATATTCCAAATTTTATTTGCAAAATGCTTGTATCCGCGGATGCGGTTCTCGTCGAGGCGCAGGTCATTGCCCGGCGAGGCCCCCATAATAAGGGAGAGGCGCACCGCATCGGCGCCGTACTTTTCTATCATGTCGAGCGGGTTGATGATGTTGCCGAGAGACTTGCTCATCTTGCGCCCTTGTCCGTCGCGCACGAGGCCGTGGAGATATACGTTTTTAAACGGCACTTCGCCGAGCAAAAAGCCGCTCATTAAGACCATGCGCGCCACCCAAAAGAAGAGTATGTCGTAGCCGGTCTCAAGCAGGGCAGTGGGGTGGTAGAGCTTGAGGTCAGCAGTCTCTTCCGGCCAGCCGAGCGTGGAGAATGTCCACAGGCCCGAGGAAAACCAGGTGTCGAGCGTGTCTTGGTCTTGCTCCCAGCCATCGCCCTGAGGCGCGGCCGTGCCGACATAAGTATTTTCTCCTTTGTACCAAACCGGTATGCGGTGGCCGAACCAGATTTGCCGGCTGATGCACCAGTCGCGCAGATTATCTATCCAGTGATAGTAGATTTTTTCGAAGTGGTCGGGAGTAATTTTTATGTTGCCGCTCGCGACTGCATCGCGCATGAGTTGCTTGAGTGTCGTTTTTTTGCCCTTCTGGTCAAATTCTTTATTGACCGCGATAAACCACTGCCGCTTTATCTGCGGTTCGATGATGCCGCCGCCGCGGCTGTTCTCTGCGATATTGTTGGTGTACTTCTCATCCACCTTTTCGAGCAGGCCTTTTGATTTTAGTTTTTCGACAATCAGCGGGCGGGCTTTCTTGATATGGTTCCCGGCAAACTCGCCTGCGATAGGGAGCAGTATCCCGCGTTCGTCTATTACTTGTTCGATATCAAGCCCGTGGCGCTGTGCAATCTCAAAGTCTATCGCGCTGTGCGACGGCGTAATAGTCATCACGCCCGAGCCGACCTCCATATTGGCGGCCTCGTCTTTAATAACCGTGGCGGTGATGGGGCCGTTAATCCACTCAAGGTCTATTTGCTGGCCGTGCTTGTACTGCGCATACCGCTTGTCGTCGGGGTGCATCACGACGTACTTATCGCCGAACTTCGTTTCAGGCCGGACGGTGCCGATGACAAACGGCCCGTATTTAAAATAGTAGAAAGGGGTAACTTCCTCTCTGCGCTCGATTTCGTCGTCCGACACGGTGGTCTGCATCTTCGGGTCCCAGTTGACGATGCGGTCTCCGCGGTAGATGAGCTCGGCGTTGTACATGCGCACGAACGCTTCCATAACCGCCTTGTAGCGCGGGGCGTCCATGGTGTAGGAGTAGCGCGACCAGTCGAGGGAGGCACCCATGCGGCGCAGTTGGTTGATTATGGTAATCTTGCTCTCCTCGGTAAACGTATCGATGCGTTTCAGCAATTCTTCGCGGCCGATGTCATGGCGAGTTTTCTTTTCAGCCTTATACAAAATCTCTTCAACCTTTGATTGTGTTGCGATTGCCGCCGAGTCGGTGCCGGGTATCCACAAAGCTTTCTTTCCGCGCATGCGCTCAAAGCGCACAATAATATCCTCCACCGCGAGCATAGCCGCGTGGCCGAGGTGCAGCGTGCCGGTGACGTTGGGCGGGGGGAGGACTATCGAAAAAGGCTCAGTGCGCTCACTGCCGTCTGCAAGCCTAGGCAAGTTGTCGGGGTTAAAGTAGCCCGACTCCTCCCATTTTTTATATATGGCGGCCTCAACCGCATGCGCATCGTAAGGCTTTAAAAACTTCTCAGGCACTCCTGTGTTCATTTGGCTATTCTAGCTTGCTATAGAAAGATTTCCAACGGCTCGCAGCTCGGGGCCGGCGGTGTCGTTTATGCCCGAGAGGGCGCGTGCGAGCGCCGCTTGGGCAATCATTATTGCGTTATCGCCGGTTATGGAGAGCTCGGGCAGGCGCAGGCCCACATCGGGGAACTCCTCCAGCACCAAAGCTTCCAGTTTTTCGCGCAAGTACCGATTTGCCGCCACACCGCCGCCGATGACAAATGTTTGCGCGCCCGTGTCCCATAGCGCCTTGCGTGTTTTTGAAATCAATACATCGGCAACCGCCTCTTCAAACTCTGCGGCAAACGCCGCCCTTTCCTCCTCAGTAAGTTTTTTGTCCCGTAGCGCATACAACGCTGCAGTTTTCAGTCCAGAAAATGACATGTCGCACGTGTTTGAATTAATCATTGGTCGCGGCAGTTTCCACGAGGTCGAACCTCGTGGATTTTGGCGGTGGAATGTAGCAAGTTTCGAAATCTCCGGGCCGCCCGGATAGGGGAGGCCGAGCATGCGCGCCACTTTATCAAACGCTTCGCCCACGGCATCGTCCAGTGTTTTGCCGACAATCTCGTACGTAAACCAGCTCTTAGTCAATACAAGTTCCGTATGCCCGCCGGATACTAGCAATGCCAGCACCGGCAACTGTATATTTTCGAGCCGAACATTTTGAACAAGAGACGAGATGATGTGTCCCTCCATGTGGTTGGTGGGGAGGAGGGGGAGGTTTTTTTCTTCCGCGAGTTTTTTTGCAAACTCAATACCGGTCCACAGCGCGGGCTCTAAGCCCGGCCCGTGCGTCACCGCAATGGCGTCGTACGAGTCGTCTTTAAACTGCTTAAAAAGCGCAGGCAAGTTTTTTAAATGCTCGCGCTTAGCGAGGTTTGGGTAAACCCCGCCGTACGGCGAGTGGAGCAGTGCTTGGCTAAGCAGCGCCGCTTTTTTTGTTTCAAATATAAAACCCTCAGGAGTTTTTGTACCCTCAACTAAAGCAATCCCTGTTTCATCGCAGGAGGTTTCTATTGCTAAAACTTTCATCGAGTGCGCGGTGCAGGAGTCGAACCTGCGACATCCACAACGTCAATGTGGCGCTCTACCAACTGAGCTAACCGCGCGCACAAATAGAATAGCAAAAAAGCCTAAAAAGTGCTATTTTGAACACACTGGAGAGGTGGCCGAGTGGACGAAAGCACCGCACTCGAAATGCGGCGTGGGGGAAACCTCACCGTGGGTTCGAATCCCACCCTCTCCGCGGCCCCGTCGTCTAACGGTTAGGACATTTGCTTTTCAAGCAAAGAACGCGAGTTCGACTCTCGCCGGGGTCACAGGCTAAACAGATGCTAAAATTGCTGGTGTGAGCAACGGATTGCACCATCTGCATACCAGAAAGCGGTTGTACAAAAACCTCGAGCGCTATCCGCACCCGGGTGGGTTTAAAAGAGTGCTCGACCGCATCATGTACGGCGTCGCCATAGCAACACCCCTGGTGCTGTTGCCGCAAGTGCTCCAGGTTTTTGCAGACAAGACTGCTGCAGGGCTGTCACTGCAGACTTGGGTTTTGCTTACATGTATAAACGTCTTGTGGATTTTGTACGGCCTCGCGCACCGCGAGCCGCCAATATACTTGGGCAACTTTTTGGTCGGGATTTTAAACTTTACCGTCGTATACGGCATCCTGTTGTATCGTTGAGTCGCGGGGTATAATAGGTGCATGATTAACAGGATTCTTAGTTTTTTCGACCGACTCGAGGATTTTGTGCGCATTGAGCTTAGCCACAGTCCTATCATCTACGCGCTCGTCGGAGCCGTCGGCATCATCCTGTTGTGGAAGGGAGTATGGGAGGTTGCACAGCTTATACCGGGGCTCTATGGGCTAGGCTCAATTGTTATGGGCGTCATTATATTGCTCGTGAGCGGGCTTCTGGTTTCATTTTTTATCGGCGACAGCATCATCATCTCCGGATTTAAAAAGGAGAAGAAGCTGGTTGAGAAAAGCGAGCTGGATATTTTAAAAGCCGAGCATATGCAGACCAAGGAGATTGTCGCCAAGCTCGACCATCTCGAAAAGGATATTCATGACCTCAAGGGCGACCACCGCCACAGCTTGTAGTTTTGCAGTGCCATGCATCTCTTTACGCTCACAGAGCCGTCGGTCAGTTTTGTGCAGTCGCCGCATCCGCAGGAAGATTTTTCCGCCCGCTCCTCCTTGGGGGATATCGTTGCCGTGGCCGACGGAGTAACGCTCGAAAAAAACGCGGAAGGAAACTATCCACAGGATTCCGGCGCGGCGCATGCCGCGCGCTTGTTTTGCATCGCGGCAGTGCGTGCCGCAGAAACGGCGTACGCCTCCTTCGGCGAGGAGAACTTGTTGGGAGTGTTCCGGGCGGGGAATGCCGCCGTGGGGGAATACAACCGCACGCAGGGCCGAGCGCAGGATACGCTGGATTATCTTGGCCGGGACTTTTTTTCAGCAACGGCCGCGTTTGCGTTCTGCAAGGACCGCCGGCTGTATTGGTTTTCTCTCTGCGACTCGTATGTTGCGGTCTTTGATGCCAGCCGCCTGAAGTTCCTATCGCCCGAACCCTGGGATGCAATGAAGCCCGTGTGGAAAGCGCTCTCCGCCACGGACGGCACAGAACGCAGAGCGCTTATACGCAAAGAGTACCGAAATGGCGGACGCCCTAAGGGCGGGTACGGCGTGGCAACGGGCGAGGCCGGCGCGGAGCAGTATCTCAACTGCGGGTCCCAGGCGCTCGAAGCAGGCGATGTAGTGGTCGCATGTACCGATGGTTTCGAGCCGTATCTGCATCTCCCGGATTTTTTCCGCCTGCTTGCGGCCCCCGGGACGCAAGATCTGGTGCGGGCGTATACGGCCGCGCGAAGCGCAGAGGATGCCGAGCGCTTTGGCGCGGAACGTACGCTTGCGGCGATTGCGGTCGCGTAACTCTGCAGAATGTATCGGACTACCAAAAAGTAGACAGGTCGCGCAATCCATTTTTATATTCGCCGATGCGCCGCGCGGTGGCGGGGGAGAGGTTCTCCGGAAGGTCGTTGAGCGCAAACCAGCGTGCATCATCTATTTCCCACTGGCGCTTATACAAAAGCGATTGGGCTGCGGCCACGAATACGTGCACTAGACCGTGTCCGCGCTCCGTGTGGCTGGAGTATGTGCCGAGCTTGTATGTAATAGGCGCATTGTCGATAAGCAGCTCTTCCCGCAGCTCTCGCAGGGCGCATTGCTCTGGAGCCTCTCCCTTATCCAGTGTTCCGCCCGGGAATGACCACCGCTGTACGCCGATATTCCGCACCAACAGCAGTTCGTTCTTGTAGGCAAGTACGACGCGAGCACTCTCTTTGTTCCAGGCGAAGAGTCGGCGCACTATGCGCAAAAAAGGATGCAAAGAATGGTACGCGCCCTTGCGGACGATTTTCGATAGCGCCGACATTTATAGGGTCGCCGCGGGAGCCGGCGCGGAAACCGTTTTTATGTAGAAATAGATGTCTTCGAGTGCTTTGACGGCGTCGCCGGCGGCGATGTTGTTTTGGTGGTACAGGCCGTCGGAGCAGTCGCCGGCGGCCCACACGCCCGGCGCGCTGGCGCGCTGGTTTTTGGCGTCTACTTTTATTTTGCCCCACTCATCGAGTGCCACCAGCTCTTTGACCGGCTCTGTGGCGGGGATCATCCCGATTTCCACAAACACCGCCACAACGGGGATCTCGGTTATGTTGCCGGTTGCGTTGTCTTTGACCGAAATACTTTTTACAAACGTGTCTCCCTTAACCTCAACAGGTGTTGAGTTTAAAACAGTTTTCATGTTTTTGTGCGCAAGCACAGCATCAACCGTTGCTTTATCCGCGCGCAGAAAGTCAGGTTGGCGGTGTATAAGTGTGACGGACCTGCAGTAGGCGAGCAGCTGCGCCGCGGTTTCAAACCCCGCATTGCCGCCGCCGACCACCGCCACGTCTTGTCCGGCAAAAATAGGCCCGTCGCATGAGGCGCAGTAGGTAACACCCTTGTGCTCGAATTCAAGCGCACCCTTTGCCTCCAGTTTTTTGCGCGCGCCGCCGGTAGCGACAAAAACCGTCTGTGCCAAATAACTGGTGGTGGCTGTTGCAATAGAAAAACTCCCTTCGTTTTTGGTGACAGCGGTTGCGCGCTCGCCGAGTTTAAGTTCAAGCGAGTCTCCCGCGTACTCGCGCAGATGCTTCTCCAACTGTTTGGCCATCTCCATCCCGCTGATGTGCGGCGTGCCTATCCAGTTTTGGACGTCCTGGCTGTCGGTCGACTGTCCGCCGATGGTCTCGGCAATGAGTATTGTCTTAAGCTTTTTGCGCGCCGCGTATACGCCTGCCGCCACGCCCGCAGGCCCGCCTCCGATAATTGCAAGGTCGTACATCCAACTAGTTTACTTTATTTTCGGTCTGCGGAGAAATGATGGTACCGCGCCCCACTCGTCGTCTTCCTCGGCTGGTTTCGGAGTCAGCTTCGGCTCGGGTTCTTTCTCCTCCTTTTCCTTGTCTTTCTCTTTCGAGCTGAATATCTTTCCCAAAGGCGCCTCGTCTTTGTCCTTTTCGCGGAAGGAGCCGAATAGCGGCGTACCGCGCGGAGCAACGCCCGCGGCGGGGAAGCCGGTCGCAATAACCGTAACGCGCACCTCGCCTTTTTTGAGCTTTTCGTCGCGGACGGCGCCGAAGATTATTTTGGCGTTCGGGTCCACCGACTCGGTGATTATCTTGGCGGCCTCGTGCACCTCGAGCATGCCGAGGTCGTCTCCGCCGGCGATGGCAAAGAGCACCCCTTTGGCGCCGTTGATGGAGAGCTCAAGCAGGGGAGAGGAGACGGCGGCCTTGGCTGCAGCCGCGGAGCGGTTCTCTCCGCTGGCGACGCCGATGCCCATGAGCGCCGAACCGGCGTTCTCCATCACCGCGCGGATATCGGCAAAGTCGACGTTGATGATGCCGGGGTTGGTTATAAGGTCGGAAATACCCTCAACGGCCTGCTTTAAAACATCGTCGCACATGGCAAAGGCATGTTTGAGCGTGGTGTCCTTGGCTACCGTGGCCAGCAAGCGGTCGTTCGGGATGACGATGAGCGCGTCTACCTCTTTGCGTAGGTCCTCGAGGCCCTGGTCGGCGATGCGCATACGCTGCACGCCCTCGAAGGTAAACGGCTTGGTAACAACCGCAACCGTAAGCGCGCCCATCTCTTTGGCGGTGCGCGCAACAACCGGAGCGGCGCCTGTGCCCGTGCCGCCGCCCATGCCGCAGGCGACAAACACCATGTCGCTGCCTTTGAGCGACTGCTGGATTTCTTCCTTTGTCTCCTCAGATGCGCGTTTGCCGAGCTCTGGGTTCATGCCTGCCCCTAAGCCACGAGTGAGGTTCTTACCTATATTGATTTTTTTCTTCGCCATCGAGTGATGGAGGTCCTGCGCGTCGGTATTGATGGCGATAAAGTCCACTCCGCGCACTTTAGAGTCGATCATGTGGTTGACGGCGTTCTTGCCCGAGCCCCCCACCCCAACGACGCGAATCCGTGCGAATGCCTCTACCTCTGGGTTTACTTGCGGCATAAATAATGTAAAAATTTTCCTGATAAAATGCCGCATCACTGTAACACTGGCGCGCTTGCGCATGCAAGCAAGCAAAAATCCACAGTGTGCTTGGTACCTACAGTACCTAAAAAAGCCCTCTGTGTAGGGCTTTTATCCGCGCTCGTCAAAACTCTTGACGCCTTGTCCTTTCGTTTTCTACTTGGTTTACGGCAGGAATTTTTTAAACCAGCGCCAGAGGTTTTTAAAGAAATCACCAAGCCCACTGTCGTCGGCCGCCTCCAAATCCTTTCCGCCGTCGAAGCCCCAGATAGTAAGACCGTATGCAACCGACCAACTGGAGTCGCGTAACTGCATCTTTTGAGCGCCGTCGGCAAACGGGGCGGTGCGCGAGGGCAGGCGCAGCACCGCCTTGGCCAAGTCGGCCACCGTTTGCACCGCCGAGCCGCCGCCGGTCAAAATAACGCCGGCCGGCAACAACTCGTCTTTGCCGATTTTTTTCAGGTGCGATTCAACCAGCTTAAACATGTCGCTGATGCGGCGTGCGACTATTGTCTCTATCGTGCGCTTGGGGTACGGCGCGCCGAGCACCGCGCCCTGTTTGAGCTGCTCGGCATCCTCCGGAGAAATCCGCAGGCCGAGTGCGAGGTCGTTGGTAATATCCGCGCCGCCGACCGGAAAGACCTTTATAGAAACGGGGACCGAGTCCTCAAATACGATTATTGAAAGGGTTTCGGAGCCGATATTGGCAAGAACGCACCCCACGCGTTTCTGCATTTTGGAAAGGGCGACGAACGATGCCGCCAACGGTGCGGCGCACACATCCTCTACCTCAAAACCCGCTTCCTCGACGGCTGCCTTGAGGTCGGAGATATGCCGCTCGAGGCACGTGATAAAGAGCATCTCAACCGAGATCCGCTGACCGTGCATGCCTATCGGGTTTTTGCCGAGTACCTTTACCCCGTCGACACTGTAGCGCAGAGGGATGGGATGTATGACGATGCGGTTGTGCCGCGCCGCAGGCGGAAGTGCTTCTAAGCTCGCTTTTTCCGCACGGGGCAGGTCGCGCCCCGCAATGATGGAGTCGCCGCGCTCAACAACAGTCTCGCCACGCGAGAAGGCCTCCTCTATCCCGATGCCGCCTACGCCCAAGTACACACGCTTGACCTTGACCCGCGCGGCCTTGCTGGCCTGCGCCACGGCCGCCGCAACAGAGCGCGACACCTCGGGTATGGAGACGATGTATCCCTGCTTCATGCCGCGCGACTCGGCATAACCGGTACCCAAAATCCGCGGCGGCAGCCGCGGGTCATCCGAGCGCTCCGCAATCACCACTTTGACGTGGTAGGAGCCTATGTCTATGCCGGTTACGTGATTAGCCATTACGAGCAAAGCCGAACTGCTTTAGCAAGCGGTCCTCTTCGCCCTCCATTGTAGCACTATGTTTGAGCCCTTTTAGGTGCAGTAATCCGTGGATAAACAAAAATTCAACCGAGTACGGTTTTGCAGCTGCTTTACATATCAAAATCTCACCGGAGGTTTTGGAGAGGGGGAAGGAGAGCACGTTGGAGACCTTACCCGTACTCACCTTCTTATATTTCATCGCTCGCCGCATGGCGGCGGGCGCGATGATGGCGACCGACAGGTCATACTTGCGGCCGAGGACAGCGTCTTTTATTTTAGAAAATGAGGCCGGAGTGCTCATCTAGCGGCGGAATTTTCCACGGACCGGCTTTTCGAGCATTTTGCCGAGTTTGATAAGCTCCGCTATCTCATCGCGGCGCGATATGCGCTTGAGTGCGCCTTTGCGGGACACGGCCTTAGATTTGGCGCGCGTGTAGTAGCGGTTGCCGCGCACGCGGGGAATAACTCCGGCGCCTTGCACGCGCTTGCTAAATCGGCGTATCAGGTTGATAGCCGACTCGCCCTCGTTTTTAGTTACCTCAGCATTTGCAGCCATTGCGCAAAGAACAATAACAGAAACACCCGCTTAGCGCAAGGTTTTGAGGTAGCGGGGGAGGTCGGTGAGGCCGACGATGGTCTGTCGGCTGTTGTCCATGGTACGCACAAGAATAGTGCCGTCGAGCGCCTCGCGCTGCCCCATGATGAGCAGGTGGGAGACGCCGGCCGCGCGCGCGGAGGCGAACTGCGGGGAGAATTTTGCCGAGTCGAACGACTGCAGCACCGGTATCTGCGCGCGGCGCAAAACATCGACGACGCTTAAGCCTTCTATTTTGGCGCGCAGGCCTATTTGTATAAAGTACACCGCAGAAGTCTGCGCCGGAGCCGCAAGCTTAAAGTTCTCCGCCAACATGCCCTTTTTGCGGAAGTAGATGCTCGCCGAGACGCCGGCGACCTCGCGGCGCGGAGCATAGGTGCGGAAGTGGTCGTCAAAGCGCCCGCCGGTGCTGCCGAGCACGGTCGCGTCGTCCTCTTTGAGGTCAAAAGCGAACAGCATCCGCGGCTCGCGTTCGTCGCCCACCAACAAGTCGTCAAATTCGTACGGAAGAGCCAGCCTTTCGGAGAGTTCGAGCACCTCTTTAAAATGCAGACGGCTCTTTTCGGACAAAAAGTTCATAGCGCGCGGACCGCCCTCGACGACCGCTTTGCAGCTCTCGCTTGTGCAGCGATACGGCGCCATCGGGTCGCGCGCGAGCTTCTCCCTGCACTCATTATGCAGAGAGTTTGCGTGCTTGCGCAAATAAACTGACACCTCGCGCTCGAAGCGGATTTTTGAATCTTTGTCGCCCAAAGCGTTTAGCCGCACGCGCGCGATCTGCGCGCCCCACTCGGTAATGACCGTTGCCACGGTTTTGAGCAGCACCACTTCAGCAATGCTTTCCGAAACTCCGACAATATTGAGACCGAACTCGCCGGTGTCGCGCACTTTGTCGCCTTGCATATATACCGGCGAAGGGGATGCCCAGTAGGCGAGCACCGGCTCGTTTTGGTGCAATGAGTGGCATTGCACGCATGCTGCGGATGCAATGGCAAACGAGTGCGCTCGGCGCTCTAGGTTCGGTACTCTCCGCTCCACCTCGCGCAGCGGGCGGAATCCGTAAAAGGTCGCCACATCGGCCGCGTGTTTTAGAAACGATGCAGGCGACGGTCGCGGGTGCGGCTGCATATTAATTTTGTCCGGGAGTACCTGCCTGTCCGGCAGGCAGGCTGCCGGGGAAGATATTGATAGAATTGAGCGGAAGCAATCGCATAAAAGCCCTCCCGACGATGTTGTCGCGCGGCAGTGTGCCCCACACGCGGCTGTCGGAGCTCTCCGGCCGGTTATCGCCCATGACAAAGTACTCGTCCTCTTTGAGCGCGTAGCTATTGGCGGAGCCGTTGCCGTGGTTTGTTACATACGGCTCGCTCAGCGATACGGTCGATCCGTCGGATTTGGTGATAGTTATAGCGTTGCCGTTTATAGAAACGGTCTCGGTCGGCAGACCTATGATGCGTTTGATAAAAAATTCCTTCGGATTTTTGGGGTAGCGGAAAATTATCACGTCGCCGCGGCTTGGGGCCTGCAGACGGTATGAAAGTTCATCAACAATTAAGTACTGTCCGTTGCTGAAGGTCGGGTCCATGCTGGCGCCGGATACGATAAACGGCTGCGCGACAAAAAGCCGTATCGGAAATACGATAGCGGCGGCGATGAGTACGAATTTGACGAGCTCGGTGAAAAAATTCTCACTGCTCTCCTTATACATGGGAGTATTGTAGCTTGCGTATTGCAAGGCGCAAGTACGGATGTATACTGCAACACATGAGTTGGATACTGGTAGGGCTTGGAAACCCGGACAAAGAGTATGACGGCACGCGCCACAATGTCGGTCGGGACTTTGTAGCGCACTTTCGCGATAAGTTGCCTAAGAAAGCGAAGATACTCGACCTTAATGTATATATGAACAACTCCGGCGGCCCAATCAAGAAGGCTGTTCCGAGCCAAAAAGCGGCGCAACAGCTGGTGGTGGTGCACGACGAGCTTGATTTGCCGCTCGGGAGGGTCAAAATTTCCTTCGGTTCCTCCGCAGGCGGGCACAACGGAGTTAAGTCGATAGAAAAAGCTCTTAAAACCAAAGATTACGTGCGCGTACGGGTGGGCATCTCGCCCTCGACTCCATCAGGCAAACTAAAACGCCCCGATGCCGAAAAAATCACCGACTTTGTGTTGGGTAAATTTAAAGCAAGCGAGCAGGAAAAACTAAAAAAAGCCCGCAAAGTGGTGGGCGAAGCGCTAGAACTTTTGTTGACGGAGGGTAAAGACCGCGCAATGACTGAAATCAACAGCAGGAACTGATGGCGTGCAATCTGCACCGAATTTGCTAGGCTAGTGAATACATGGTGAATTGGCATGACATACGGGACAAAGCCATTTCTTTTGCACACGAATATAAAAATGCCAAAGAGGAGGATAAATGGGCAAAGTCTTTTTGGGTGAGGTTTTTTGATGTATTTGGGGTTAGAGAACGTTCGATAGGTATATTCGAGGAGCGAGTTAAGTTACTCTCAGGAGCGAGTGGAAAAATAGACTTTTTTGCACCAGGCCGATTTCTTATCGAGCACAAGACAACAGGGAAGAGTCTCGACGGAGCTTTTACTCAAGCAGCAGATTATTTCGATGCTATATCTGAAGACCAGAAACCACGGTATATCATTGTGTCGGACTTTGAGTGGTTTCGTATATATGACCTCGAAGCGACGCAAAAAAAGCGCGTTGTTGAATTTAAGTTGAGTGAGTTGCCAGACTATGTTGAACGGTTTGCTTTTTTAACGGATGAAAAAGTGCGCGAATATAAAGAGGAAGACCATATAAATGTCCGCGCCGTTCGCGCTATAGGCAAATTATATGAAGCTCTAAAAACTTCTACCTACCAACCTGAGCATATCTCGCCGCTTCTGACGCGGTTAGTGTTTTGCTTTTTTGCGGACGACACCGGCATATTTAACAAAAATGACCTCCGTCGGTACTTGGAAGAAAATACTAAAGAAGACGGCTCTGATATCGGAGCGCACCTAGGGTTGGTATTTAACGTGCTCGATACCCCGGTAGACAAGCGTCAGGACGCGATGCCGGACATACTCAAAGCTCTACCATATGTAAATGGTGGGCTCTTTAAAGGACCTCCGCTTGCTCCAGTGTTTGGCACGCGTGCTATACGCGACACGCTGTTGGCGTGCTCGGCGTTTAACTGGTCCGACATATCGCCGGCTATCTTCGGCTCGATGTTCCAGTCGATTATGAACGAAAAAGAGCGCCACGACCTTGGTGCTCACTACACGTCTGAAGAAAATATTTTAAAAGTGATAAACGGTCTGTTTTTAGAAGACCTGCAGGCCGAGCTGGAGTCCGCTAAAACCAGTGAGGCCAAGCTGTATACACTGTGGGATAAACTTGCAGACATTACCCTGCTTGATCCGGCGTGCGGTTGCGGCAACTTTCTTGTTGTTGCGTACCGCGAGCTACGGCGAGTGGAGACAGAAATAATAAAAAGACTCGACAAGGGGAAGAAGGGATATGTGGCGCAAGTAGAGGCGGGGCAAGCGCATTTCGGCCTCGAAGAGGATTTAAAAAAACTTTCCCGCCTGTCGGTAAAAAACATGTACGGTATAGAGCTAGAGGCCTTCCCCGCAGAAATTGCCAAACTGTCGCTCTGGCTTATGGACCATGTGATGAATATGGAGCTTGGCGCTATCTACGGCAAGCCACTCCGCAAGCTCCCGCTCACCGAAGCTCCGCATATTGTGCAGGGCAACGCCCTGCGTGTGGATTGGGAGCAAGTAGTCCCCAAAACAAAATTGTCCTACATCCTCGGCAACCCGCCGTTTTTGGGTTCGCGCGTTATGTCCGACGAGCAAAAGGAGGAAATGCATACTGTCTTTGGTATTATCCGCGAGGTTGGGTTTCTTGACTATGTGACCGCATGGTACATCAAAGCCGCGCGTCTCATACAGAGTACCGACATCAAATGTGCTTTTGTCTCCACCAATTCTATATCCCAAGGCGAGCAGGTAGGCATTTTGTGGGAAGAGTTATTTAAACTTGATATATCTATCCACTTTGCGCACAGGACATTTCAATGGAGCAACGAGGCATCAAAAAAAGCTGCAGTATACTGTGTCATTATAGGTTTTGCCGCGCATCCACCTAAACAGTCGCATTTATTTGATTATGAAGATATTAAGGGCGAGCCGCACGAAGTGTTGGCAAAAGAAATAAACCCGTATCTGGTGTCAGCTCCGGCGACAGTAGTTATCCGCAACCGGCAGAAGCCGCTCGGTCCTGTGCCGGAAATGTCTTTTGGTAATATGCCGCGCGACGGCGGCCAGCTTATACTTACTGCGCAAGAAAAAGAAGAAATGCTCAGAGAGGAGCCTGAAGCAAAAAAATTCCTGCGCCTCTATATGGGGGCGGAGGAGTTTCTCAACGGAGGAGAACGCTGGTGTCTCTGGCTAGTCGACGCATCTCCTAGTGAGTTACGCGCACTACCGAGAGTCCTGCGCCGTATCGAAGCGGTGAAGATGTTCCGTCAGTTGAGTAAAGCCGCATCAACCCGTAAGATGGCCGAGACACCTAGCTTATTTGCTCAGCGCACGCAACCACAGACCGACTATCTTCTCGTTCCTCGCGTCTCGTCGGAGAGGCGCGCCTATATTCCTATAGGTTTTTTCTCGTCGGATGTCATAGTAAGTGACTCATGTATGTCGGTACCAAGTGCAAATCTTTTCCATTTTGGCGTTCTCGAATCCGAGATGCATATGGCGTGGATGAGGGCAGTGTGCGGCCGACTAAAAAGCGACTATCGTTACTCAAAAGACATCGTTTACAACAACTTCCCGTGGCCAGAGAAGCCTACTGCTGAGCAGACAAAAACAGTTGAGGCGGCGG
>CAYHVJ010000009.1:0-2433 GCA_964360085.1 uncultured Candidatus Saccharibacteria bacterium | reverse complement strand
TTAGACGCTCGGGTAAAATTTCCGACCTCTACACTCGCCGACTTGTATGACCCAAACACGATGCCTAAGGAGTTACTCGACGCGCACCACGCGCTTGATAGGGTAGTGGATGCTTGTTATGGTAAGCGCTCATTCAAGACCGAGCCGGAGCGCCTTGAGTTTTTGTTTGGGTTATATAAGAAATATAATGTTGAACGCGTCAGTGATAGAAAGATTTCTTAAGTATTTTTGGTAAATATACCAAGTAAACAAAGGACTTTCTGTTATCCACAAGTAGGTTGTCTTGACAGGATATACAATACAGGTAATACTTACCGTATTAATGGGTAATATAGACAACTATGGCAAACTTTCAAGAATTATATGACTTTGTTGACCGCGCGAAGAGGAATCGTAAGTATCCCGAGGCGACAGCACATTCGTTACGAGCCGCTCTTAAGTTATACGATACAGAGTTGAACAACGAAGAGCGAGCCTCACTAACCAAGGTAAGGGCGGACTTTGAACAAATTACTCGCAGTGTCTTCAATAAGAATTCTGTAAAATTTACGACGGGTTCTCTCGCAACCTACAAATCGCGCGTGCAAAAAGTACTTGCCGATTACGAAAAGTACGGTGACCCAACCAAGATGAATAGCTGGTCGCCAAAAGTGATAAATCGTACGAAAAAAACCAAACAGCACGAAGTAGTGTCTGGTGCGGGAGTCCTTAGCAACGAGGACTTGGACAATCCTTCTGAACAGCCTAATGTCTTCTCAGACAAAGGTACTGGATGGAGTCTGGTCATCAAATCAAAGAAACCTGTGAGTTCTGAGATTAAGAAAAAAATTGTCGATGTCGCAGATCTGCTGAATCAGACCAACAAGGAATCAAATTAAATTATGAAAACGTGGGGACTTGGGTACAAAAAGGCGAAGCAAAAGGCAAAGCAAATCTACTCCGCCATAGGGCATATCCCGTGTCCCGCTCTTGGAGATGAAATAATTGCTTTTACGGGCGTGGGCTTTAGTCATTTGGTGCGCAAAGGCCGTATGCCGCGTACTAGAAATGAGCAAAAGAAACGCTTCGTACTCATACCGTATATTGAAAAAATGATCCAAAATCCGCGTGCGGTTATAGAGTATCGTCGGACAGAAGAGAAGATTTTAATAAATCGGCACGGTGAGCAAATACTGATTGCGTCCGTTGCAGAGTTTTGGACGTTTGTTGAGCAGATTGATGACTGCGGCGTTAAAGTCGTTATCCGAAAATTAAGCACCGGTGGGCCGAAGCATTTCTTTAGTGTTATGGGTGACAATGTTGAGATAGACCGCAGTCAAAAGGGTCATATAAAAAACAAAAAATCCCGTCCAAAATGACGAGATTCTTTGGTGTGCCTGCCATCAGCTTTGATGCCGATAGGGGCTGACGCCCCGCAGACACACATATATACTACCTTGCCTTTAGTGAATAAACAAGGAACTGTGGATTGTTTATTTAAGCCTTAGTTTTCAAACAGAAATAAGGTTTTTTCGAAGTTTTACTTTTTATCTCCGTAGGAGAGCGCCATGCGCATTTCTTTCGGGTCAAACAGCGAGATAGTGAAGGGATAGCGTTTGCCGAGCTCGAGCGCGCCGCGGAGCTTCTCCTCGGTGCCGAACTCGGAGACGTGTATGAGGCCTGCGATGCCCTCCTCGATGCTTGCGAGCGCGCCGTGTTTGTTGAACTTGATGACCACGCCCTCGACTTTGTCGCCCTTGTTGTATTTATTTGCGGCAACCTGCCACGGATTTTCTTTGAGCGCCTTGACCGAAAGGCTTACCTTGCCGTCTTTGATGTCGATTATTTTTACTTTCGCTTTGTCGCCGACTTTAAAGAAGTGGCGCGGGTCGTCAACAAGACCCCAGTCTATCTCCGAGATGTGTACCAGCCCCTCCAGCCCCTCCTCGAGCTTGAAGAAGGCGCCGAAGTCCACCATGCCGGTAACCTCGCCCAGGACTACATCGCCCACGGCGTAGTTGGCGATGAGTTCCTTCTTCTCCTTATCATCCAACCCCTTTTCGGAGAAGATGAGTTTGCCCTCCTTCGGCTGTGCGCCGATCATGCTGACAAGGAGCTTCTGGCCCACGAGCTTGCGGAGTTCCTCAAGAATCTTGTCTTTGTCGCCGTCGGCAACACGCGGATAATGCTCGGCCTTAAGCTGCGATGCCGGGAGGAAGCCTGCAAGCCCCTGCCAGTCCATAATGAGGCCGCCTTTGTTGGCCTCTTTGATAACGAGCTCAAACTGGAGTTTGTTTTTGACCGCATCTTCAGCTTCGGCCCAGAGCACCGCTTGGCGGGCCTCTTTGAGCGAGAGCTCGATGTAGCCGTCCTTGGTATTGACCGAAAGTACCTTGGCTTGGATGCGGTCGCCGACATTGGTGCGCTTGATGACCTCGCGCGCGTTCATGTACT
>CAYHVJ010000008.1:0-19427 GCA_964360085.1 uncultured Candidatus Saccharibacteria bacterium | reverse complement strand
CCACGGTAGGCGCGGTAGAGCACCGAACAGTCGGTCACATTTGGCACATTCCACAAGAGCCTCAAAAAGAAATTGATTACGTTGCTCCCCCACAACCGGTACCAGGGGAATCCGAGCGACACTGCGCCTTGAGCATAGCGGGAAGCGATGACCACATCGGCTCCTTTTTGTATCTCGCGCACCATCGGCATGACGCAGGCAATGTCGTTGGTGGCGTCCGCCTCCATGGTAAAGACAATATCGTCATCACTCAGATGCGGCTTCAGATACTTGAACGCTCCGCGGAATGACTCAGGCATGCCTTGCCGCGTCGGATAAAAAAGCGTATGCACCGGCGCCGTAAGCGGCGCGCGGTCGAGGAGCGTTTGGCTGTTATCGGTGCTGCCGTCGTTTATGACGAGGATGCGGCGCTCGTACTGCGGCGGCAACGGGCAGTGCATGATGCCGTCTATAACGGAGGAAATGGAATCCTCCTCGTTGTATACCATTAAAACAAAATACGCTTTGGCCATTTTTGTAGTGGCTGTATCCTAACAAAGAGTGCCGCAGGCTACAAGCGGGCCCTTTTCCGTATTTCTTCCATCAGGTGCGCGGTGAGCGCGTCCACGCGGAAGTAGTCGCGGAATGCCGCGCGCGCCCGCAACTGCATGGATTTGAATTCCTCCGGAGTAAGCGACCGGTGGAAGGCGGCGATACGTTCCGCCAGATGCGGCAGCTCGCGGAAGTCGACGATAAGCGCAAAGGAGCGGTAGTTGACCTTGTCGCTGAAAGGCACATTGCGTTCGGTGTCGACTATGACGGGGATCCGCCCGAGCGAAAGCATCTCGAAGAGGCGGGTCGAAGCGTTGGCGTCGCCGCGTATATCAAGTCCGTAATCGCTTTGAAGCAGATTGTCTACAAACTCTTTACGCAGAACCTCCGCGCTGTTCGACGCCGTATCGATATGCCCCGAATATGAACCGCGGATTAGCGCATTGAGTACAAGCAGATGCGAGCGCCCAAGTACCGCGAGCGCCTCGCGTCTGAAGAAGATGCCTTTCTTTTTGGCGCGATACCGGCTGGCAAACATGCCGCGCAGCCGGTCGGGCAATTCCTTTAATAGTGCCCGCGCCTCCTGTGCTGGAGTAAGGACCGCCCACCCACTGAAGCCTATAACAGGAACCTCGCGCCACTCCCGGAGACGGACTTTGCCATCGCAATATACTTCCAGTAGGTCATTGGCATACGGCGGGATGATAATCTCGTTTTGCGTGCGCGAAAAGCGGTAGCCGCCGTATCGCAGCACCAGCACCTCTCGCGGAACCGGATTTTCTATATCCCCGATCCCGTCGATAAGAAGCGGCTTACCCAGTCGGTCGGCAACAGCCCGGCACTCCGCCAAAAGGCGCGGCATGGCGCGCAGCATAAGATTGTGCGCGTACGGCATCAGCACGAGGTCGGCTTCCTCTTCGTTGTCGGTCAGCGAATAGTACGCGGGGTCAAACCCGTAATGCTCAAACAGCGCATACTGAAAAGGCACCCTGTCTTTGTTGAGCGGGTTGCCCCAAAACGGATAAAGCAAAGGGATGTGCTGATAGGCTTTGTTGCGCCAAGCCGGCGATACAAAAAAAGTCACTTTAGGCGGCGCGGTCATGTTAGTTCTTTGAGAATCGCGGGAATTAGTTTGGCAAGCGAGTGGTGCTCGCGGATATAGGCGGGGCCTACTTGCTCGAGATGTTTGAGCGCCGGATCGTTGGTTTTGATGGGACAGCCGCAAGAAAGCGCCTCGAGCACCACTTTATCCAGCGAGCCGGTCTCACTGGTATGTATGAGATAAGCGGCTTTGCGGTACTCTTCGCGCAGGTGTTCCTGTGTTAGTCCGCCCAAAAAGTGCACGGAGACTCCGAGCTCTAGTGCAAGAGATTCAAGATTTTTACGCTCCGGCCCTTCGCCGGCTATCCGCAGTTCGCGATGCTCGCGCGCCGCGGTCTGTATTGCTAAGTCGTGGCGCTTTCTCCGACTGAGCCGACCGACAGAGAGAAACCAATTACCGCGCCTAATGTTCGAATCAGGAAAAAAGAAATCCGTATCAATACCTTGCCCAAGGATATGCACTTTTTTGTTTTTCAACCGGAAGCCTTCCGCGGTTGATGTCAACACAACATTGGCAAAAGCTGCCGCAACTCGCAATTTAATGTTAACGCTACCGTGCGCGTACCACAGCGCGGTTTTTTTGCCGCGCAGGCGCCAGAGCCATCCGGCAGCTACCAGGTACTCTGGGTTCATATGCACAAACACCGCGTCGTATTCACCTCCCCACACAAGACGCAGCAGGCGCCATGCGCGAACAATCCTGCCGCCAGTGCCGAGTGTTTTAAGCGAGATTACTTCCACCTCGCAGTATTTTTCAAACTCTTCTATCCAACGGACAAAGAACCCGAGGACAGGGTCGTTTTTGTCCACCACTTGCGTGCAGATTAAAAGTTTCACATTTTTACGCGGCCGACCTCTTTGCCGTACACTGACTCAAGAAGGTCGCGGTCTTTCCCGCTCCCGAGAAGAAGCTCGATATTTTTCTGGACGACAGCATCAAGGAGTTCCCTTCCGGACAGGTCTTCCACGTGGCTCCCGTAGAGCCGGCGGAAAGCCTCAAAATCTTTGATAAAGCAGTGCCCTCCGGCGCCCCGCCCCGCCCTGGCTCCCGGGTGTCCGCTTTTGTGCACGGGGTCGAGATGACTGCGGCCGATGCGCGGGTCGGCCGCGACGGCGTCCCGCACCACCTCGTAGTCGGCACCGAGTTTATGGGCGAGGTCGTATACCATGTTGACGTACACTACCTTCATCGCGAGCATCGTGTTGTTGATGTATTTGATGAGCTCGGACTCGCGCGACGCGCAGACAAGCTCGAACGGCGCGGGAGGCAAAACACGGAGTACCTCATCAGCACGCGCGCGCATCCCGGGGCTTTCTTCCGGAATGCCGATGATGTTGCGCGTCGGGTGCGACGCGTCGTAAGCGGCGGTGGCCTCGGCCAAAAATTCCGGCGAATGCATGACGAACGTGCGCGGGTAGCGCGCGCGGAGGCTCTCGGTGGTGCCCGGCAGAATGGTCGACTTGATGACTGCACTCTTGCCGGCGCCAACCAGGCCTACCGCCTCCGTAACGATACGGTCGTCAAACCCGTCGGGGGTGGTAGGGGTCGGTACCGCGATAAAAACAATGTCGCAGTCTTTGATTTTTTCTTTATGCTGCCGGTACGGCTCTTCCAGCGCATAACGCACCACCTTGAAGCCGCGCCGCTCAAAATCGTCGGCGTAATTTTTGCCGATGAATCCTTGCCCGATAAAACCTATAACCGGAAGCTTCTCCGCGCGCGTCTGCCGCGCGGGAGTCATGCCGGCGGCTACGGGAGCGCTTCCGATTTGGGTGCGCCACAAATCGCGGTACTCAATCTCTGAAGGGATGGCAAAAGGGGTATGCGCACGGATGCCGCTTCCGAGCACCTGCGCCGTCTTCGCCGCAAGATCGCGGGGCTCTGCCACGACCGCGCCCGCTTCGGCCGCGATACCGACATCGTACGAGACGACCGGGCAGCCGGCGAGAAGCGCCTCGACGATAACCATGCCGTATCCCTCAAAGTGCGAAGTGACCAGTACCACATCGGCGACTTTATAATAAGAAAAAGGGTTCTGCGTGCCCTCGAACACGACATGGTTCTCTACGCCCAGTTTTGCCGCAAGCCGTTCGAGCGCCTGTCGTTGCGAGCCGTCGCCCAAGATGACGAGCCCCGCCTTGGGGTACGTGCGAAGTATCTCCGGCATCGCCCGTATCGCGTCGGCGACATTCTTTTCGGGTTCGAGGCGGGACACCGCCAACAGGAGTTTTTCGAAGCGGGGGTACTTTTGTCTGCGGTTGAGTGGGACCGCTTTTTCTATCGCCGGAGCATCAACGAACACTGGTAGTACCCCTATGGGAGCTCGAACGCCGTGCGCAATGAGCGACTGCCGCAGACATTCTGAAACGACGCGGACAGAATCGGCGCGCCCCAGGAGAAAGCGCGCGAGCAGCACAAGCTGGCGGTTGACGGGAGTATGCAAAAGAAAGCCCGGATGAAAAACGTCCGTATGCATCTGTACGTGGAATTGCGCGCCGCGCATCCGCGCAATGATCCAGCCGAGGAGCCCCAGCAAAAACGGGTCCTGCACCGACACGACGTCGGGCCGCTCGATGCGCCAGCCGGCCGCGAGCGTGCGGAAGAAGCCTCCTATTTTGCCGAGACCGAAGCCCCGCGCGGCGGCGTTACCCGCCAACTGCACCAGCGCGCCCGGCCCGTGCGGCACCAAAACATCGAGCCGCTCGACGGTCGACGCCTGGAGCCGAAACCGGCGCGCGACCGCACTACCCTCAACAAAGGTGTTCAAATCTATCGATAATACAAGTACCCGCATATGGCTTTTAACCCCGCAGAAGCTCCGCGAGTTCCCTTATTGTACGCTCGATAGAAAACTTCCACATCGCGGCGCGCGCGGACTGCGCGCGGGCCAGGGCGGATTCTTTATCCTGCTCGATGCGCTTAAGCGCCGTGTACAGCGCTTCGTCGTCGCGCGGCGGTATAAGCAAACCGTCTACCCCGTCCTCAATAAGCTCCGGATTGCCCCCGACCGATGTGGCGACAACCGGGGTGCCGAGCGCCATAGCCTCGACGAGCGCGTGGGACAGGCCTTCGTAGGTCGAATTAAGCACGAACACATCGGCAGCTTTGACCCACCCGAGCGCCCGGACGCGCGGCAAGTTCTCCGCCAGGAAAAAATGCCAGTGCTTCTCTTTTGCGACCACGCGCGCTATGCCGTCAAAATTTTTCCACGGGACGCGGCGGCCGGAAGACACTACTAAAAATCCTTCCGGCCGCGGTTTACCCTGAGCGTAGTCGAATGGCAGTTCGTACGGGGTAGCAAGATCGATACTGCTGTAGATGACTTTGGAATTAACTCCCCACCGTGCGACTACGCTTTGCATATAACGACTTGGCACAATCACTGTATCCGCGCGACGCACGACGAAGCGCTGCGCGCGACGCATCAATGCTACCCGCCAACCGTATTTTTTTTCTTGGAACGCATCAAGTTCGTCGCTGACCCCGAAGCGCTGGCGTGCCTGCTCCCACGCATAATCACCCGGTACGCGCACCAGAAACTTTTTACCCGACATTTTTGCCGCGAGCGCGGCAGGAAATCCGACCGACACCGTATCGAGCGCGTACACGATATCGGCGCCGCGCGCCATCCTCAAGCATTTAAAAAAATACGCCGTATGACGGATTATTTTCGGCAGGTGCCGCACACGGCTGAACGGGAGCGCAGATACGCTGAAACCGAGAGCCGGCAGGCGCTCTTCGAGCAGTCTGGCATACGTGGCGGGCCCGCCGCTCTCCGGCGGATACACGCCGGTTGCGACAAGTATTCTGATAGATGAATCAGTTGACATATATGCTCTTATATATTAGTATATAACACAGATTCACTTGAAAAAGAAACGGTAAAACATGGACAAACACCTTAAAGGCATCATCTTCGACTGGGGCAATGTGCTGGGACGCTTTTCTCATGCGCATATGTGGAAGCAACTTGCCGCGCACAGCCCGCTTTCCCCCGACCAGGTCAGGGACGCGGTCAGTCCCGCAATGCGGCTCCATGAAGCCGGCGAGCGGACATCGCGGCAGTTCTACAACGAGTCGGCGCGGAGCGCTCAGCTGAACCTCGGTTACAAGCTGTTCTGCGACATCTGGGCAGGATCTATCACGGGCGACAACCCGGACATCGTGGCACTGTTGCGCCGCATAGACCCGACTGTGCCGATGTGCGTGCTCTCGAACACCGACCCTATCCACTGGAGCAAGATTAGGCAACTTCCGGCGATGCGGGAGTTTTTTGCTGACGACCGGGCGTGTTCGCTGTCGTTTAAGGTCGGGGCACGAAAGCCAGACACGCTCATGTATCAAGACGCGCTACGGTGGTTCGATATTCGCACCCCAAAGGACGTGCTGTACATCGACGATGTCGCAGAGTACGTCAAAACATTCGCCGACATGGGCGGCCGGGCCATGCAGTACAATTGCTCATTGGAGCCCATCGACCGGCTCGAGACAGCGCTCCATGACGCCGGAGCACTCCGGTAACAAACACAGACCGCCGTGCATCCGGCGGTCTTTTATTTACAAAAGCAGCAAAGAGGGCTATCGTGTCTACATGCAATGTGGCCTCTGCAAGAACGAGTCGGTAGAGTTTCTCAATCTGGGCTCTCAGCCGCTCGCCAACAAATATCCGACCAAGGAGCAATTTGAAAAAGAGGACTTCTTCCCGCTCGTCACTTATTTTTGCACCCGCTGCAAAAACGTCCAACTCGGCACTATAGTGTCGCGCGAGCGGATGTTCGAGGACTACTACTACCTTTCTTCGGTCAACCAGGGGCTGGTGCGGCACTTTACCGCACTGGCGGCCGTACTCGCCGGCAAAAAGTTCGTTGTCGATATCGGAAGCAACGACGGCATACTGCTCAAACCGCTGAAGTCACTGGGTGTCCGGGCAGTCGGCGTGGAACCGAGCATCAATGTCTCAAAAATCGCCAATGACGCGGGGCTTGAGACTATCACTTCGTTTTTCGACGCGGCGACGGCAACAGCAATCAAAAAAAAATACGGCCCGGCGGATGCGGTCGTCATGAGCAGCGTATTTACCCACCTTGAAGACCCGCACCAGTGCCTTGAGGACGTAAAGACTCTTATGGAAGACGGCGGGGACTTTATCGTCGAGGTGGAGTATATCGGGCATATTTTGGACACGACGCAGTTTGAGCGATTTTATCTCGACCGCATCTTTTACTACTCGCTCACGTCGCTCAAAAATCTTTTTGAAATGCACGGCATGTACATCGCCGATGTCGAAAAAGTGGAGATGCACGGCACGTCGCTGCGCGTAACCGCGCGCAAGGGCTCCGGCACAGCCTCGCCGGGAGTCGGAGCGCTCCTCAAAGAGGAAGAAAAGACGCTCACGCTCCCGCGGCTCATGGAGTTTAAAACCCAAGTGGACAGCTATCTCGGCGCTTTCCGCGACAAGCTCCTCGAGTACCAATCGCAAGGTCTGCGCGTCGGCGGATACGGCGCTCCCGCGCGCGTCGCCACCATCTGCAATTACGGGAAGATAGGCCCGGAACTCATACCGTTTATCGTCGACGACAGTCCGCTCAAGCAAAACCGCTTCAGCCCCGGTACGCATATCCCGATTGTGCCGAAAGCCCACTTGGAGACCGCCAAACCGGAGGTGCTCGTCGTGTTCGCGTTCGAGTACCTTGATGACATCAAAAAGAAAACCGCAGGGTACGGCTACCGGTATCTCATTCCCATCCCTCCGCGCGAAATAGCATGAAAACAGTACGCTTGGCACAGATAGGCCTCGGTGCCTGGGGCAAAAATATCGAAAAGACCCTCCGCGCGCTCCCCGGCTGTACGCTCGCGTATACCGCCGCCGAAGACTGGCGGGAACTGCTTGAAAAAAAAGATATAGACGGCGCAGTAATCGCGACGCCTCCCGCCACGCACGCAGTAATCGCGCTCCCTTTCCTAGAGCGCGGGCTCCCGGTATTTATAGAAAAGCCGATGACTGGGAGCCTCAAAGACGCGCTCGCTATCAAAGCGGCGGCCCGCGCCTCGGGTGCGCCGGTCATGGTCGGGCACCTGCATCTCTACAGTCCCGCCTACCGCAAAACAAAAGAGCTTGCACGGGATACCGGCAACATTCAACTTATCGTCAGCCGCGGACACAACAAGGGCCCGTACCGCAGCGACTACTCGGCGATGTGGGACTGGGCACCGCACGACCTCTCGATGATTCTTGATATTGTCGGAGAGATGCCGGCGGCGGTTTCCGCTTGGGGCGTATCGCCCACCCGGCCCGGAAGTAATCTCTGGGACTTTGCGCAGATTAAGCTCGATTTTGCCGGCGGCATGACCGCCTTTGTCACCAGCAGTTGGCTCATGCCCACCAAGTGCAAACAGCTTACCGTTGTCGGAGAAAAAAAGAGCCTGGTTTATGAAGATACCAAACTTGAAAATAAAATTTCTTTATATGAGGACAAGGAAGTTTCCTACCCCGGGTACGGCGTGGAAATGCCGCTGACCGAAGAGCTCGCCGCGTTCGTGCGCATGGTCGCGGAAAAACCCTTCGACTCTGCTCAGGGTAAAGAAAAGCCCCTCTCCGGTTTGGAAGAGGGGCTCAACGTCATCCGCATTCTCGACGCCGCCGAGCGCTCCATCGCCGCGGGCGGAGCTACAGTAGGGCTCCTTTAAAATAAATAACCGAGAGGATGACGAGTAGTGTCGAAGCGGCGGCTCCGCCGTTGCTCCACATGAGCATTTTGTCCCGGGTAAAAAAGCAATGGAGCGAGAATGTGGCCTGCAGGAACACCAGCACATAGAGGAACGGAAGCGAGATTGCCGCGACATCCCATGTACTCCAGATCTGCCAAAGTTGCGGCAGTATCATGAACGGGTTGAGTAAGCCGATGGCCCATACAAAACTGTGCCAGTGTATACGTTCAGCAACTTGTTCGCGGGTCATAGTTGATATCCTTTTTCTTTTGAACCAGCTAATAAAAATTGTAGCATATACATATAAAAAGGTAAAGGGCGCGGCTTGGTAGCCGCGCCCTGCATGAAATCTCTTGCTATTCCCCGAGGGTAAGGATTTTCTTGACCGTGCCGTACTCGCCGATCTCAACCAGTGCCACACGGTCAAAACCCCCTTGCCAGATTCTCTCTTGCTCTTTGAAAGCCGGATGGCCGCCCTCATCGTAACCAAGCGTAATGTGTGGCCGCCACAAGTTCCTCATAAGAGGATGCCCGAAACGACGCACATTTTCTACCTGTTCCGCGGGGAGTTTGAGACTCTCGGTGCCTACCGCTCCCTTACCGGGAGTAAAGTAGCGCGCGAGGTCAAGCGCACGCTCATGCATCTCCATGAGTACCGGCAACATAGACACGTCCCAGAAGACAAACTTTTCCGCAAACGTGGCGATGCGATAGAATGAGGTAGAAAGAGGTAGCAGAGCCGCCACATCTTTGAGCATCACATCAACCACGCTTGACGGAACATCGGTGAACCGGGCATGGTAGAGCGTCATGTGAGGATAATGCGCCCCGCCGATATCAAGCAAGTTCGGATGAATTGTCTGAGCAAGCGCGATACTCTTATCCTTAGTCTCCTGATTTGGCAGAAGCGCAATTCCGATTTGTCCTGAGTGGTCCACATTGGTATCCTTTCGTTGGTTCATAGTCTGCCGAAGATGATACCATACACGTCAAAAAAAGTAAAGGGCGCGGCTTTTGGCCGCGCCCGGTTTTGTTTGATGGACTGCGATTCATCCATCGCGCCAATCAAGGTAATCGAGTACCTCCTTGGCGGAAAGCATGTTGCCGAACTCCGGCGCTCGGTACTTCTCCAAACGCTGGAGCTCTCCGGTGAGCCATCCGGCGCGGGTGTTCTTCGCACCTTGCGAATGAGCCGCCTCTTGCAACCACGGGAGTGGAACGCCGGCGATCGGGTACACCCGCAGTACAACCCCTGCGTTGTGTAAGGCGGTGACCGTGGTCATAAACGCCCGAGGAAGGTGGAATGCCGGGGCAATGACCGCAAGGTCAGTTGATCCCCGTCCGGCATACGCCTTCATATATGCCGCGAGCTTTGCCGCTTCCGAGCCGGTGTTGACGTTGCCGCCGACATCGAGCTTGACGAGTGGAACTTGGCTCTTCCAACCGAGCATTCTCAGGCGCCCGACCGAATAGTCGAAACCCTCGTAACCGTGCCCGAGGTCGCCCTCGCTGGTGCCGAGCGATTCAATCTCGCCGGCATTCGCGAGTTTGATCGCACGCAAGAACATGCTGTCTTCGTTGTCCGGCGTGTTGGCATACATGTACGCCAACTTATAGGGCCCGCGCCGCGGGTCGCGGTAGTCTCCATAGATCCGTGGCAAGAGCCGGAAGAAATCTTCCAGATCTTCCGCAGGCAGACTGGTCGCGCGCATTTGCGTCTCTCCTTCTCTGACTTGAAACAAAAAACATCAAACTTGGTCTAAAACAAGGTTAGCACGACACAGACAAAAAGTCAATAGTCCGCTACGATTTAAAAAGCTTCCCGAACACCCGCTCCCGCATAGCCTTATCTATAGCCGTGGAATTGTAGTTTGTCTTGGCAAACGCTATAGCCTGCCTCACTATGCGCTCGCGCTCTTCCTTATTATCCAAAAAACGCTTTACCTGCTTGGCTATCTGCTCGGGCGAGCGCGTATCAACCGCCAGCGCCGTTGCTGTTTGGCCGGGATTGCGGTCGGGGTCGATGATGCTGTCGCTGAGCCCTCCTACCTGGGTCGAAACAACCGGAAGCCCTGCCGCCATCGCCTCAATGGGCGAATTGCCCATACCTTCCGAAAGGCTCGGGCGCACAAAAATATCGCAGGCCTTAAGATACTTGGGTATTTCGCGCAAATCGACGTGGCCGAGGAAATGCACGCGCTCCTTGACTCCCTCGCTTTTCGCGAGATTCTCCAGCATCTCCATGTCAGGCCCTTTGCCGAGAATAAAAAAATGAACTTCCTTCGACATGAACTTGAGTGACTTGATGACGTCGTCAACCGCATTTTTCTTTACCAACCGCGAGGTGGTAATAAGAAATATATCGCCCGGCTTCTTACCAAGTTTCTGTTTGACCGCATCAATCTCTCCGCGTGGATATTCGCGCGCAAAATCTTCGACATCAAGAGCGTTGGGGATAAGCTCGATGTCGCCTTTGTATCCCATCCCACGCGCAAACGTACCCAGATAGGTCGAGGGCGCGTGGACCAAGTCGGCTTTGGTAAAAAGCCGGACAAACAGCGGATACACAAAACGCGCCTTGTACTTGAGATAGTCAATCGGGTCGCCGTCGTTGAGCGTAAAGAGATACTTGACGTCCGAGTGGCTCATTTTAAAAAACAGCGCGCCGAAAGACGCGTAGCTCGTCATGACCGACCATATCGCGTCGTACCGGTGCGCGCGGTGCAGACGCACCGCCTTAAACCACGATAAAAAGGGGTACAGGTACTTGTTGAGTTTAAGCGGAAATTTGACCAAGTCGCCGGGCAGCGGGTTCGACCTGCAAAATCCTATCCGGTACACCATAATGTTTCCGATGCGTTCTTTTTTCGCAAACTTGGTGCTAAGCCTCAAAGTAATCATGTCAAACGCTATATCATCAGGGTCAATACGGTCAGTGGTCTTCTTTACGGGCATTTCCGCTCCACCTACGAAATCTGGATAATAGGTCAGAGAAAAAATAAGGACCCGTTTCATACAGTGTAACTAATCTTCCGTTCCGTTCGTTGTCTTGTCAAGAGACGCGCGGCGAGGTATACTCGGTCTGCTTCTCATGGGGCGCATTTTTATATTATGCAATCACCAAAAACAGTGCTCATAATCGGGATTAACGGCTTTATCGGCCACCACCTCCTCCACCGCATCCTTAAGGACACGGTATGGAATATTGTCGGAGTCGATATCGGCGATGACCGCGTCATTCCCTATCTAAAAAATCCGCGCCTTACCTTCCACAAAGCGGACATGACCAAGGAGCGCGCGCTTATAGAATCTCTCGTTAAACAATCCGACGTCGTATTGCCGCTCGCGGCGGTGGCGACACCTCAACTATATATGACACAGCCGCTGCGCGTTTTCGAGCTCGACTTCGAAGAAAACCTGCCTATCGTCCGCCACTGCGTCAAATACGGCAAGCGCGTCATCTTCCCCTCAACTTCCGAGGTGTACGGGATGAGCCCGGACTCCGAGTTCCACCCTGACCACTCCCTGTTTGTGGTAGGCCCTACCAGCAAGATCCGCTGGATATACTCGACCAGCAAACAGCTCATGGACCGCATTATTTGGGCGTACGGCCGCGACCACGGACTTGACTTTACCCTTTTCCGCCCCTTTAACTGGATCGGGGTCGGGCTCGACAGCCTCGAAGCCGGCCAGGCGCGCGTTATTACCAAGTTCCTCGGCAATATCTTGCGCGGCGAAGATATCCTCCTGGTAGACGGCGGCGTGCAGCGGCGCTCCTTTACGCATATCGACGACAGCATGGACGCGCTCATGAAGATTATTGAAAATAAAAACAACATCGCCTCAAGCAAAATCTATAACATCGGTAATCCAAAAAATAATCACTCCATACGCGAGCTGGCCGAAATGCTGCTTGCACTCGCTCCGTCATACCCTCACTTTAAAGAGCAGGCGAATAAAGTAAAAATCGTCGACATCTCTTCGCAGAACCACTACGGCGACGGGTATCAAGACGTACAAAACCGCACTCCTTATATTGAAAATACCAGGCAGGATCTTGAGTGGACTCCGCGTGTATCAATGCAGGATGCGCTCGAACGCACCTACCAGGCGTACATGGTGCAAATCGAGAAAAACATTCCTGTACAGCTATAGGTACGGGGAGAGGATTCCTCTCGTACTATCCCACAGCCGCGCCGCAAGCGCGGCATCTTCTGTTGCTGGAGAGGGCTTCGCCTCCGTGTCCCGCTCAAAATAAAGGCTGTCGGGAGCTTCTTTTTGAACCGCGAACCGCACCAGCGGCTCCGCGCCATAAGAGGACGAGTGCATCCTCGTAAGCGGCAGGAGTATCCGGGCGGCTAGGCCGCTTCTGCCGAGCGCGCCGAGCGCGAGTTTTGTCTTAATCCATCCCGGATGCACCGCGACTGCCGCGACACCGCTCCCGACCAAAGACTCCCTCAAGCGGCGCGTATACATGACGAGCGCAAGTTTGGAAGCCGCGTATGCCTGGTATATATCGTACGGTCCCGCGCCCCGCAAATTATCGGGGTTGATATTCCCTTCCTTGTGCAAGGTCGAAGCGACACTGATGATGCGCGAGGGGGCTGAGCGGCGCAGAAGTGGCAGGAGCAGTTCGGTAAGAAGCGCGGGCGCAAAATAATTGACCGCCATAGCAAGCTCGATACCGTCCTTTGATTCCTCCCGTCGCGGAGGCATAACGCCCGCATTATGTATGAGGACATGCAGAGAGTCGTGCGTTTTTAAAAATTCGAGCGCACGTTCCTTGACTGACGCAAGCGACGAGAGATCGCACGGAAGGTACGATGCCTCAACCTCTTGTAAGTCCGCGATGGCGGCTATAAGTGCCTCTGCCTTTTCTTTGTTGCGGGCCGTAAAGACGATACGTGCACCGAGCCCCGCGAGCTGCAGGGCGGCTTCCTTGCCGATGCCATCGGTGGCGCCAGTGATGAGCACGGTCTTGCCGCGTATGTTCCAATCTGTATTCACTTTAATCAACAATATCAAACTCTTCCGCAGTAAGCGGAGTTTCAGGGCGCTTCGCGGAGCGGCCGAGATAGTGCGCCGCCCCTGCCCCGCCCGCGAGCAAAACAACAAGTGCTCCAAGCGACAGCCAAAGAGACGACGAATTTTTTTCTTGTGCTTGAGGAAGCGCGGTGCTGGTGCCTAAAACCTCCCCTTTCTTTTTCTGCACAGCGGCCGCTTTGGGCGCAACGGCAGTGACGCGCTCGCCGCGCAGCGGAGAGTCCGCCGACACGACAGCCGCGGCCGCCGGCATGCTGTTTGGATACAACAACGCGGCGGCGGGGCTTCCGCTAAGGCCTGTAATGGCGGAGGCAAAACGCACTCCTTCGCCAGCAAGAATAAAGGTGCTCTCCGGTATAGAGTACGATTTTCCTCCATCAACCAAAGACCACAAACCTATATTTATTTCTTTAGAAGATCTGTTGCGTATGAGCAAAGACCCGTCTCCCGGAGCCTCCAGTGTCGCCGCCGCGCTTATCGCCTCTACTACAATCCGGCTGACACCGGCGGAGTAGCTGTATGCGGCCGTTGCCGAAACAGAGTAGCGGCCCGGGTAAGAAAAAGTATGGAGCACTCTCGCCCCCTCCGCGGTAGCGCCATCGCCGAAGTTCCACATAAACCGTGCGCCCGGAAGCGGCGCACCTTCCAACCCGTATGCGGCGGCGGAAAAATAGGAACCGCCGCCGGCCATCTGGCGTGCGTCTGCGGTGATATCCACCATAATAGAAGGAGGTCCGATTCCTGCACTTTGGTTTTGAGCCGGCACTTGTATATTTTGTGCTTGCGTCTGCGTACTGCTTGTTGCCGTTGTGCTCGTCTGGACCGCTCCGGTACTCCCGACTGTGATTAGATCTTTTATTTTTTCGTACGAGCTGGAGCCGGGGTCTCCTATTCCGCTCGCCCTGCTTACTTCCTCGATAGCGGCATACGGGCGGTTGTCGATTATGCTTTGAGCAATTGAGGGGCCGACTCCGGGGAGCGTCTCAAGTTCTGCAAGACCGGCGGTATTTATATTTACCAACTCGCTTGCATGCAGCGCTAATGGCACAGCAAAAAATAAAAACAAAAGAAAAAAATTAGCGGGTGTCTTTTGGTTCATCTACATCCAACATCTGACTGATGGTTTCAGGCGATAGCTCATCTTTTTTAGGAGAGACTTTTTGCAGTGCCTCTTTAAGACCGGATGGAGGAGGCTGTACAGGCGGTTTTGTATGATTGGAGTTTGTTACCTGCGCTAAAGCCTCGCGCAGGCTCTTTGAACCGTCAAGATGCGGTTTTTGGGGTGTTTTAACAGGCGGCAAATACGGCTTCTTTTCGGGTGGATGCATCGGGCTCTCTTCTTTTTTCGGAGCCTGCAGAGGCGGTGCCGGCATTGGGGCGGCAGGTTTTGCAACAGGACGATAATCCCGTTTGGGCTTCGGCGGTTCCGGCGGGGCTGGGTCGCTCTTTTGCCATTCATCTATCACCTTCTCCACTTCGGCGCGAGGCCTGCCGTAGGTGGCGCGCGAGGCGCGGATTACTTCGTCGACATGGCGCTCCGGCGGCGGGTCAAAGGGCGGCAAAGTTGTAGAGCTGAAAGGCGGCGAGCCGACACCGCGTATCATCAGCGTCAGGTATATCTGGGCAAAGCCGAGGTTGACCAGGTCGGTCGCCTCGAACTGCGGAGCAAAAATGGTTTCCAGAGTCTCCGCGTCAAAGGGGCCGACGCGGAACGCGACCGTCGTGCCGACGTTGCCGAAGACGGCGTCGCGCACCTCCTCCTCCATCTGCTCAACGTACTGGTGCGCGATGATGAGCCGCAGCTTGTACTTGCGCGCCTCGGAGAGTATGTCGGAAAAGCTTTCATTGGCAAAGCTTTGGAACTCATCGACATACAGGTAAAACGGCGGAAGGTTCTTCATCGTCTCGGCCGGCACGTCGGCGCGCGACATCGCCGCTAAATAAATCTTGGTGACGAGCATGGAGCCGAGCAGGTTGGTGTTGACCTCGCCGACGCGGCCCTTGGAGAGGTTCATGATTATTATCTTCCGCTCGTCCATCAGCTTGCGGAAGTCAAACGACGACTTCGGCTGGCCGACGATGTTGCGTATCAAAGGGTTGGAGGTAAACTGCCCCACTTTGTTTTGTATTGCGGGCGTCGCGTCCTGCGTGTAGCGGTCGGTATAGTTGGCAAACTCTTCAACCCAAAAGCTCTTTACAATCGGGTCGGTAATCTTCTCCACCACTTTTTTGCGGAAGGCTTTGTTTATGAGCATGCGGTTGACGTCGAGCAGTGTCGCGCCCTCGTACTCCAAAAGCGCCATCAGCGTGTTGGAGAGGATATACTCCATGCGCGCGGACCAGGCGTCTACCCAAATTTTGCGGAAAGCGGACAGGAGGCCCGATACCACGAGGTGGCGCTTGTCGTAGCCGACATCCTCCATGATGTTAAACGCTATCGGGTGCTCCAGGTCGAAGGGCGCAAAATACACCACGTCTTTGACGCGATGTGCCGGCACATATTCCATAATCCGGTCTGCGGTTCCGCCGTGAGGGTCGATAAAAGCCATTCCCTCGCCGTTGCGGATGTCCTGTATGGCCATGTTCTCCAGCATGGTCGACTTGCCCATGCCGGTCTTGCCGATGACGTACATATGCCGGCCCCTATCCTCGCTGCGTATGCCGAAAGGCGTCTCCTTGCCGCGGGAGTTGGTGGCGGCAAAATAGGTTATTTGGTCCGGGTTTTCCTGCACCCTAGTAGTATATCAAAACTTATTGCACTGTTTGGCCGCGGAAATACTTGTGATTTTTGTCCTGCGCATCATATACGCAATTTGTGCCGCAAGACTCTGTCAGTTTTGCATCGGAAATTGATGAATCCACTACGGTCAAAGTATACGGATCCGAGCCTGTTATAGGAACAAAATAAAAATTGTTTGCGGCTCTGGGCGTGACCGAATAAACGCTTGATTTATCTTTTGCATAAAATTCGTTTACCACCAAAAAACTTGCCGGGTCCGCTCCTTGCACAATCTCTCCGATGGAAGAGGAATAGACGTACTTCTTATCTTTGGCAAAATTGGTCAGTTCGCCCGCTTCTGTCTTTATAAACATAAAAGTATTGGGGTCTGCGGCGGCAAGAATTTCGCCGTCTAAATATACTCGCTTTTTATCCTTTGCATACGAGCGCCCCCCGTTAAAAACCGACCCGGATTGGCCTATAATAACGAAAGTTTTTAAATCGGCTGATGACACAACTTTGTTGTCAAAATACACATACGCTGCGTCCTTTGCGTATCTGGTCGGGCTGTTTTGAGCGTCAAAAATCGCAGCGGAATCGGATGTTTCCGTTTGTACTATTACACCGCGCAGATACCGGTGGTTTTTGTCCTGCGCGTCAAACACGCACTCTCCGCGGCAGTAAGCAGGGTCAGCCACAACCTCAAAGGTGGCGGAATCAGCGCCCTTAATAGGAAACCTCCCGCTGTCATACGCGCCGTTTTGAGTCATCGAGTAGACCGTCTTTTTATCTTTCCCGTACCAATAGTTTAAAGCTACAAAACTTCCCGCATCGGCCTTTTTTATAACGGTACCGAGGTAGGTGTTATACACGCGGTCCTTGTCTTTGGCGTAGTCGGTCGGATTTCTGTCCTTATCCAGCAAAAATACAAATGAATCAGGATCGGCATATTTGACCAACACTCCATTGTAAAAGACGTGTTCTTTGTCTGCTGCGTAGTAGTCGTCCGGAGTCAGCGTGATTCTTGGCCTGCCTATAATTTTAAACGTGTACGGATTTGCGTTCGGTACCGGTATGCCCTTGTAATATACATGCACCAAATCTTTGGAATACAGCGTATCGGCCCGCTGGAAAGTAAGCGTGGATGTTGCAATGCCGGACTGGTCTGGAATGATTGGAATTACCGTGCCTGACCACCAAACATAGACCAAGACAAGCATCAATAAACCGGCCACGGCTTTGCTGAAAAATGCCACGACTCTATTGTACCTCCGCTTTTACTGATACTGGATAAATACGGGGCTGGGGGTGAGATTTAGGATTTCTTGAGGGGTCAGGAGCCGTGGCGGGTCTTCTTTGAGGTCGTTTTTATAAAAGACTTTTAGGCCCGAAAACTGCACCGGCTCAGGATACACCACGTGTTTGTAGGTTCCTATTTTGCGCTGCGGAGAGCCCCATCCGTCCATCTGGACTACTATCTGCACTTCCGGCAACGGTTCGATGCGTTTATAGCCGGTCATCATCTCTTCGGTAAAACGGTGTACGACCAAAATCTTGGGCGGCAAATCATTTGCCCGTACTATGGCAGAAAGGTGGTCAATAGCGTAATTGATATCCTCGGCGCTCATGGTGCCGATAACGCGCCCGGGCGGCACTCCGTCGTGCATGGCAAACTCCGGGTCGAGAGCAAGGTGTACCTGCGGCATGGCCCAATAAGTATCGAGGAGTGGCAGCTCGTCTTGCACCGTGGAGAGCCCGACCTGAATATCGAGAATAACGATGCCGTCCACTTTTTTTGCCATTGCAATCGCTTTGTCAATTTGCGTATCAGGCATGCGCAGGCGATACTTGCCGTCTTTACCGGCACTCCCCTGCGCAGTGACGTCGATGTACTCTATTGCAGGCACGACCGGCGTTGATGGGTCTGCGGCCTCCCACACGGCAACTTCTGCGCGCAGTTTCTCGAGTACCACATCCTCCGGATATTCGCCGAGTACTCCCATTTGTTTAGAATAAAAATTGCCGTAATACGCGACGATGCGGTTAAACGGCAGAAGCGCGCCGTAGTTTGGGTATGCCGCGCGCGCCGGCCACAGCGGCCGCTCTATAGTAGTCGATGCGGTAGTAGTACCCTGCAAGTATGCTTCATACCACGGGCTTGACGTTGCGACATGAGCGAGCGCGAGCAGCCGTTTATCGTACTCTGCTTTTTCGAGCTGCGGGAGCGGCTTAACTGCCGCCGGAGTTGAGGTCGCCTCGCTTAAATACGGAACTGAGAGAGTTTCCGGCAATACAAAAAAAACTGCCGCCGCCGACGCAACAACTGCCGCTAACAGCAGAACGCGCGCGCCGAACTTAGTTAAGGGAAGTAATGCCTTCTTTGTGCTCATGTACCGGAGGGGTTTCGCTTTCTACAAAAGTGTAGGAAGATTTTTTAGAGGATGCGTCTGTCGGCCTTGCGCGGCCGAGCGCCTCGCCGCGCAAAAGAAAGCCGATGATCGCGAGCGCCACTCCGGTGGCAATAAAAAGGAACGTCTGCCAACTGCCCGGTACGCCAAGAAACATGCGTATCGCGATAATCCAGAACCCCAGCGCTATCACCATCATCTCCTTGGACATTGCTCTAAGATTACCACAAATTCGCCTTTTTGCCTGACAGGGTTGCTCTCCAATATCACCAAAAGCTCCTGCGGAGTGCCGATAATTGCTTCCTCGTATATCTTGGTGAGCTCGCGGTAGAGGCCGACACGGCGCTCCGGCGCGACCTTTTTGAGCGACTCCAGAGCCTTGATAATCCGGTGCGGCGACTCGTAAAAAACACTGGAGCGCTCGTTTGCCGCCATTTCTTTAAAAATGGTTTCCCTCCCCTTCTTTTGGGGCAGGAACGCATAAAAAGTAAATGAGGGTATGCGCAGGCCTGCAATAGAAATAGCGGCAGCAAGCGCCGAGGGCCCCGGAATGGTTTCTATTTTTGCTCCAGCCTCGCGGGCGCGCGCCACTAGCTCGAGCCCCGGGTCCGAAACGCCCGGGGTTCCTGCATCTGAAACAAGGGCAACATGTTTGTCTTGAGCGAGTAACACCAGTGTTTTCCGGTCGGTAACCAGTGGTGTGTGAATGTCAAAATGCGAGAGCAGTTTGCGCGTGTTGCGCGTATCCTCGCACGCGACAAAGTCGGCCTCCTTCAAAACACGCAGAGCGCGCAGGGTAATATCATCGAGGTTGCCGATTGGTGTTGCCACTACTGAGAGTTTTCCTGTCATTGGGCTACCCTACTAAGTTCAACAAGTAAGTGCAACACCCTGTAATCTGAAAGGGTGATGATAT
>CAYHVJ010000007.1:0-20914 GCA_964360085.1 uncultured Candidatus Saccharibacteria bacterium | reverse complement strand
CGTGAAGCGGAAGAAATGTCTAAGGATAGCTCCAGCGGCGTTTGAGTAAACAAAAGGCCAGAGTGTCCTCGATAAGATTCCAAACGGTAAAGCTTGTATTGCTTGAGGGTATACTTTTCCCAACTCCACGTATCTTAGCATAGTATTATTTCCATGTCAAGCTCTGAAGAACCCGCGGTATTCCTTGATGCGACTCTACGCCCCGCCACGTGGGACGAGTATGTCGGGCAGGAACCGATAAAAAACAACCTCCATATCCTCATTTCTGCCGCCAAAGAGCGGCAATCCCCGCCCGAGCACATCCTCTTTTACGGCCCGCCGGGCTTAGGCAAGACCACACTTGCGCACCTTATCGCTAAAGAGCTCGGCGGAGCTCTGCGCTCCACCTCCGGCCCGGCTATCGAGCGCGTAGGCGACCTAGCGGCACTGCTCACTAACATGGGCTCCGGCGATATTTTGTTTATCGACGAAATCCACCGGCTCTCCCGCGCGATTGAGGAGGTGCTCTACCCTGCGATGGAGTCGGGAGTGCTCAACATCATCATCGGCAAAGGGCCTTCTGCGCGCACCATCGAGCTCCCACTGCCGCCCTTTACCCTTATTGCGGCAACGACGCGCGTCGCCGACCTCTCCGCCCCGCTGCGCTCGCGCTTCAGCGGCGGGACGTTCCGCCTGGAGTTTTATAGTGAGAATGATATCGCGCAAATCATCAAGCGCTCGGCAAAAATTTTGGGCGTACAGGTCGACAAAGAGGGCGTGGGGGAAATTGCTAAGCGCAGCCGCGCAACACCGCGCACCGCAAACTACCTGCTCAAACGCGCCCGCGACTACGCGCAGCTGAAGCGCGCTCCCCTCTCGGCGGCGCTGGTCAACGAGTCTTTGGGGATGCTCGAAGTGGATGAGTTGGGCTTAACTCCGCTGGATAGAAAACTTTTAACTGTTTTGATTGAGCGTTTCAACGGCGGGCCGGCAGGCGTAAACGCTCTTGCGGCAGCCTTGGCTGAAGAACCCACAACAGTGAGTGAGGTCCACGAACCGTTTCTATTGCAGTTAGGTTTGATTGAGCGCACACAGCGGGGGCGCGTGGCCACGGCGGCGGCCTACAAACATCTCGGCAAACAGGCGCCGAGTGATTTGAATGAGCGGCTTTTGTAGAGTACTCTCTGCATATGGCAGGACACAGCAAGTGGGCTAAGTTAAAACACGTCAAAGGCAAGACCGATGCCCAAAAGGCAAAACTGTTTTCTAAATTGGTGCGGTTTATCACGGTGGAAGTCAAAAAGGCCAAGGGCGACAAGAACGCGCCCGGTGTGCGTACCGCGGTAGAAAAGGCGCGCGCCGCCAATATGCCGCTCGACAACATTGAGCGCGCTTTGAGCAAAGCGTCCGGCGAGGGCGCCGAATTGGAGCAGGTGACCTACGAGGCATACGGCCCGGGCGGCTGCGCGCTGGTGCTGGAGGCCTACAGTGACAACCGCAACCGCACCGTGCAGGAACTCAAACACCTGCTGGCGCTCCACGGCGGTACGCTCGCCAACCCTGGTGCCGCGATTTGGGCGTTCCAAAAAAATGCGGAGGGCAAGCTGGAGGCAAGCATGCCCATAGAGCTCTCCGACGAGGACGCGCAAAAAATGGCGGAACTTTCTGACGCTCTCGAAGAGCATGACGACATTAACGAAATTTACACCAACGCGGCATAACGTATGCGTGTTCTTGCTTTTGACCCCGGGTACGAAAGATTAGGGGCTGCGGTGCTGGAAAAACAAAAAGGTAAAGAAATTCTGTTGCACTCGGAGTGTATCCGGACCAGCGCGAAGTCTGATTTTGCGCTACGTCTGAAAGAATTAGGCAAAGCCGCTGAAGCACTGATAAAAAAATGGAAGCCTGATGCCGTGGCGCTTGAAGAAGTTTTTTTTGAAAAGAACGCAAAGACCGCCATGCAAATAGCCGAGGTACGGGGGGCGCTGATGTACATGGCCGCCTCAAAAAACCTTACGGTACACCAGTACACGCCGGGCGAGGTCAAGATAGCCGTAACCGGCTACGGCCGCGCCGGCAAGGCCGACATCGCGCTTATGGTGCCAAAATTATTGGCCCTTCCCCCTCGCAATCGCCTTGACGACGAGCTAGACGCCATTGCGGTGGGGATTACCTGCCTTGCGTCGGTGCGATAATTTGATATAACTTTTTTCATGCAGGATGAATTCGAAAAAGACGAGTTTATGCTCGATGTACCGGAAGAAGCCGGGGATGAAGCGGAGGTTGAGGACGAAGAAACCGAGGAAGAGCCAGTAGACGAAGAAGAGGCGCTCTAATCCGTTTTAAAAAACTTGTGTTTGCCGACGCGTATAACATCGTTGGCTATTTCGGTGTCTATACTTTCGATTTTCTTTCCGCTCAAGACCGACGACACGGCACCTTGGTCAACTAACCGGCGCAGCTCGCTGGTTGATACATCTTTTATAATGTCCCGAAGCTTGCCTCTGCCCACCGTGGGCACATCGGCCGGTACTCCTCCCCCGCTAAACGTGTTCTGCCAATCGGCCTCGGCTTTGGCCGCCGCCTCCGCTCCGTGGTACATGCCCACCAGCTCGCGCGCCAGGCGCATCTTTGCTTCTTTGGGGTGGCCGGCCAAAATTTGTGCCGTTTCGTCCGGGGCCACGTCGGTCAGCGTTTCAAAATAGGTTCCTGTGAGCTCATCTTTAACCGACATGAGCTTGCCGAACATCTCGGAGGGCGCGTCGTCGAGATACACCGCGTTGTCGTACGTCTTGCTCATTTTGCGGCCGTCGGTGCCCTCGATAAGCTTGGTAGTGAGCACGAACTTGTCGCGCTTGTTGAACGCCTGCTGGAGGTGCCGTCCGGCGAGTATATTAAACTCCTGGTCCGACCCGCCGAGCTCGCAATCGACGTCCAGCACTACCGAGTCGTAGCCGACCATAAGCGGATAGAGGAACTCGTGGAGCGAAACGGGCTTCTGTTCCTCTATCCGCTTTTGGAACATGTCGCGCTGGAGCATTTGTTGGACGGTAAATTTGCTCGCGAGCTTTAGTATCCCCTCGAACTTCAGCGTTTCGAGCCACTCGTGGTTGTAGCGGATGGTTACTTTGGAGAAGTCGAGGATTTTTTGCGCTTGCCGCTTGTAGTCTTTAAAATTTTCCTCAATCTGCGAGCGGCCGAGCGGCTCTCTCGCGGCATCCCTGCCGGTCGGGTCGCCTATCATCGCGGTAAAGCTCCCCACCAAAAAAATAACCTCGTGCCCCAGGTCGCTGAAGCTTTTCAGTTTGCGCAGCGGGACCGAGTGTCCGAGGTGCAGTTTGGCGCCGGTAGGGTCTATACCGAGGTATACGCGCAGGCGTTCGCCGGAGCGCAATTTTTTGAGCGCCAGCTCGCGGGGAATAACGTTCTCCACCCCTCGGCTAAGCAGCGCGCCTACCGCCGCCTCGCCGGTATTGATTTTTGGCGCCCGCGAAAAAAGCCCCATATCTTGATATACTACTACCCATGCACGAGTTTGTCTTGGCTGTACGCCGGTACATCCGCTATGGACACAAACACTGGTGGTCTGTTCTCATTTGGGCGACAAGCGCGGGACTTCTGGTCGGCGGTGCAACGCTCTTGTGGGCGGCAACGTTGGAGCTCCCCGACCTAAAGTCGCTCGAAACCCGCAAGATAGAGCAGTCGGTCAAGATATTGGACCGAACCGGACAAGTGCTCTTGTACGACCTCCACGACAAAATGCAGCGCACGGTGGTGCCTCTCAACAGCATCTCCACATACGTTGAGCAGGCAATTATTGCCATAGAAGACCCGGAATTTTACACGCACAAAGGAGTTAAGCCGACCGCAATTCTGCGTGCGGTGTTTACCAACGCCACGCAGGGCGACCTGCTCTCCGGCCAGGGCGGTTCCACTATTACCCAGCAAGCGGTCAAGTTGACGGTGCTGACAACCGACAAGACAATAACCCGCAAACTTAAGGAGTGGGTTTTGGCGCTCAAGATGGAGCGCGCACTCACTAAGGAGCAGATCCTCGAAATTTATCTAAACCAGGTGCCTTTCGGCGGGCAGCTCTACGGAGTGGAGGAGGCTTCGATGACTTTCTTCGGCAAGCACGCAGCAGACATAACGCTGCCCGAGGCGGCGTATCTTGCGGCAGTGCTCCCCGCCCCTACGCGCCTCTCCCCTTACGGCTCGCACCAGGGCCAGCTTGAGGTGCGCCGGAGGCTGGTGCTCGGCAAAATGCTGGAGCACGGCTACATCACACAGGCCGAACATGACGACGCGCTCGCGACAGTAGTCGAGTTTGTTCCGCCGCGCGACACTTCTATTGCGGCGCCGCATTTTGTATTTTATGTCCGGCAATATTTGGAGGATAAATACGGGCAGGACGCGCTCACAAACGGAGGATGGCGCGTCACCACCACGCTCGACGCCGAACTCCAAACAAAAGCCGAGGAAGTAGTAAACCGAAACGCCTTGGCTAATGTCGAAAAGTTCAATGCCACCAACATGGCATTGACGGCGGTGGACCCGAAGACAGGACAAATTTTGGTAATGGTCGGCTCGCGCAATTACTTTGATACCGATATTCCCGGCGCGTACAATGTTGCGACCATGAGCCCCGGCCGCCAGCCCGGGTCGGCTTTTAAGCCGTTTGTATACGCGCAGGCGTTTTCCGAGGGCTACACGCCGGAAACAGTACTGTTTGACGTGAGGACGCAATTTTCGAGCCTCTGCAGGGCCGACGACGTTACCAACAGCGAGTCGCCCTGCTACTCGCCGGTCAACTACGACGGAAAATTCCGCGGCCCGATGTCTCTGCGCGAGGCGCTTGCGCAGTCGATAAACATTCCTGCGGTTAAAGTGCTCTATTTGGTCGGCATCAACGACTCTCTTAAGATTGCAAAATCGATGGGTATCAACACGCTCGGCGACGCGGACCAGTACGGACTCACGCTGGTGCTCGGCGGCGGCGAGGTGACGCCGCTCGAGATGACCAGCGCGTACGGAACCTTTGCTAACGACGGCCTGCATTTTGATACTACGCCGATACTGCGTATAGAGGATGCGCAGGGCACCGTCATCGAGGACAACACGCAGCGTCCCGGCAACCAGGTGCTGTCTCCAGAGGTCGCACAAAAAATAAACGATGTGCTCTCCGACAAGGTCGCGCGCGCGCCGCTCGGAGAAAACGATTTGTTTAACTTCCCCGGGCACGATGTTGCGGTTAAGACCGGTACCACCAACGACTTCCGCGACGCGTGGACTGTCGGATACACGCCGAACATCGTGGTGGGCATCTGGGCGGGCAACAACGACAACACCTCGATGGAGAAGAGGGTGTCCGGGTTCATCGTCGGCCCGGCGTGGAGCGAATTTATGCGCTACGCGCTCACTAAACTACCCGCAGAGGCTTTTATCCGGCCGGAATACACGCCGTCGTCAAAACCGGCGCTGAACGGCCTGTGGCAGATCCCCGGCAGCGACGGGTTGGTGCATGAAATCCTCTATTGGGTCAGTAAAAATAATCCTACGGGCCTGCAGCCTAGCGACCCGAGCCAAGACCCTCAATTTGAGCGGTGGGACGCGCCGGTACGAGCCAAATACGGCGGCTACGGGGTCTATACGGCTCCTCCAACTGTACAAATCCCCGTCCCACAGATCCAACAGCCTCAGCAATACCAAAACCCGTACGGCGGCTCCTTTGTCCCCTCCTATCCGGCGCAATAAAAAATTACCTTACCGGTTCATCGGCATGGCGAGGTAGAGGAAGGACTCGTCGCCGGCGTCTTTGATTAGCATGGCTTTGCCTGGGCCGTTACTGTGGAGGCGCACGGAGTCGCCGTGGACAGACTGGAGACTGTCGGCCAAATAGCGGCCGTTAAAAGATACCGAAACCGACTCCCCTTGTATCGCGGCTTTGATGTTTGAAATCTGCTCGCCGACATCCGGGTTGCGCGAGGAGAGAAACATAGATTTTTTAGCCGTATCAAGCGACAGCGACACTTGCGCGAACTTGTCCGCAAATATTGAAAGTGATTTAAGCGCCCCGGCCATATCCTCGCGCAAAACCACCGCCTCGGTGATAAATGACTTCGGTAGTATTTGACGGTATTTAGGGAAGGAGCCGTCGAGCAGGCGGCTGGTGTAATAAATACCGTCGGTCTGTACCGACATTTGGTTGTCGTTGTAATAAATCTCTATTTCCGCGTTTACATTGTCGAGTATGCGCACCAACTCTGCGGCGTTGCGCGCCGGTATAAGCAGCTCCGGCACAGAGCCTCCGGCGCGGAGCGGCACAGTTTTTTCTGCAAGTCTGAAAGAGTCTGTTGCGGCAGATACAAGTTTCCCTGCTTCACCATACACAAGCACGCTTTGTAGTTCCGGTTTTATTGCGGACAACGAAGCACAATAGGCGACACTCCTGATAGCGCGCACTAAATCTCCACTTTTTATTTTAAAAGAATGTTCTGCAGAAACTCTTGGTAATATCGGAAAATCATCATGTTTAATGGTTTTAATTGATGCGTTAGCTCGCTCTGTTTCGACTTTAAATAACTCCCCCACTAAATGAGTTGTTACAATCTTTCCTTTTGTATTACCTAAAAAACCCACAAGAACTTGAGCCGGTACTGCTGTTATTCCGTCTACTGAAACTTTTGCCGGAATAACAACCTCAACACCACACTCAAGATTTGTAGCTCTTAATACAACCCTATTTCCTTCAGCAACCAATAACACACATCCTAAAACTGGTAAATTTGTTTTCTTTTCTGTAAATCTTGAAACAATAGAAACCGCTTCAAGTAGTGTTGTTAGTGTTGTTTCAAATTTCATAAATTCTTATATTAAATACTATTACTATTACTAGAGGTGTGGATTGATGGTATAAACCGTTTTTGTGTTCTTAAATAAGGGTATTTTATTATTTTTATTTAGGAACTTCATGTGGATTATTGTTGGTGTTTATGTTGATAGTACTTAAATATATTTTTTTATCAACAAGTATTCACTTTATTTCAACATAAGTCTTATCTGATGAATTTCATTACTTAAAACACTGTCTTGGCGGAGATCATTTTTAATTTTGTCGCAGGAGTGTATAACAGTGGTATGGTCGCGGCCGCCGAGCTTCTCCCCGATTGTCGGGAATGAAATTCTAAAATCCTCCCTCAATAAAAACATAATTACCTGGCGCGGCCGCACTACCTCTTTTCGGCGGGTCTTCTCATAAATACTACCCTCCTCAACTCCATAAAAACTTGCGATTGTTTTAACCACCTCCTGCACGGAAACTGCCTTCTTTGTCGACCCTCCTGCACCGCGCAGAAGCATTTTAGCGTCGTTTATAGTCAAAGGCTGGCCGCGCATCTCAAACTGGATCATGAGTGTGTTTAAAGCGCCCTCAAGCTCGCGCACATTACCCTCGATGGTGGTGGCTAAGTACTCCAAAACATCGTCTTCCAGATAAAAATTATGCGCCGCGGCCTTGGTGCGGATGATAGCGAGACGGGACTGATGGTCGGGCGGCGTTACGGATACTATCATTCCGGCATTAAAGCGCGACTTCAGGCGGTCTTCCAGATTTTGGATGACGTTCGGGTGTTGGTCGGAAGAAAACACAAGCTGTTTGTTGTTGTCGTGCAAAAAATTGAAGAGGTGGAAGAATTCCTCTTTAATTTTGTCGCGGCCGGCCAAAAACTGCACGTCGTCCATGATAAGCAGGTCATATTGGCGGTATTTTTCTTTAAAACCCTGCACCTTTCCCGCCTGCAAAGAAGACACATAGTCCATCGAGAAGCGCTCCGAAGTAACATAAAACACCTTCCTGTCGGGCGCGCTGGTGCGGAAGTGGTTGCCTATGGCTTGTATGAGGTGGGTTTTTCCCAAGCCGGTTGGTCCATAAACCAGGAGCGGATTATAGGCAATGCCCGGTTTGCGCACTACAGCCTGCGCCGCCGCGCTCGCCAGCTCGTTAAAGGGCCCGACCACGAAGGATGAGAAGTTAAAACGCGGATTAAGGTTGCTTTTTTGGTGAACCGTCTCGAGCGGGAGCTCGCTTACCGGAGGTGGCACCACCCTGGCCTCGTCGTTGCTGTTTCGTTTTGGACCGCGGGAAATTACATACTCGACTGTCCGGACTGAGTCGGAGAGCGTGCGCAGGGAGCGCAAAATATCCTTATGGAACTTAGTGGAAAGCCAGTCACGGGCGAACTGCGACGGGACGCCGAGCGCCACGGTTCCATCCTCAACTCGTACGATATGGGTGTCGCGGAACCATGTATTGAAGTTTGGTTTTGAGATGGTGAGCTCGAGCTCTACCAACGCATTTTCCCAAAGTTCTTTAATGGTTGTCATAGAAATGGGATTGCAGTCACACAAGGATACTCGAGCTGCACCGCTACGTCAAAATTGCCGAAAATGTTCACAAGTTGTGGAGAACCTGTGGATAGGCTATTATTGACACATGTCCCAAACGTATCAACCGAAAAAGCGCAAACGCGCCCGCTCGCACGGGTTTTTGAAGCGCACCTCCACACCCGGCGGCAAGAAGACCATCCTGCGCAGGCGCCGCAAGGGCCGCGCAAAGCTCTCCCGCTGACAAATGCTCCCCAAAAAAGCCAGACTTACCGCCGCTGAGGTCCGTGAGATACTTAAGAGCGGGCGCTCGGTCCGTTCCGGCGCATTGTCGGCAAAATATAAGACCGCTTTCCACTCCAAGGCGGCGGTGGTAGTAAGTATCAAGGTCGCCAAGAGTGCGGTAGAGCGCAACCGCCTGCGCCGGGCAGCTTACTTGGCACTGCGCACTTCCCTACCGAAAAATGTCCACGCCGTTTTTTTTCTCCACAAGCCGGTACTTGTTCCGCAGGAATTAAACTCCCTATGTTTGAAACTTTCTTAGTACAACCCATCTACAATATTTTTATTTTGCTGGTCGGCGTCATGCCGAACGGCGACGCAGGGCTCGCTATTATTGCGCTCACGCTTATTATGCGCCTGGTCCTGTACCCGGTGTTTACCGCTTCCATCCGCACCCAGATGGGTATGACCGCCATGCAGAGCGACGTCGAGCTTATAAAAGAAAAGCACAAAAACGACAAAGAAGCGCTTGCCCGCGAGCAGATCGCTCTTTTTAAAAAACACAAAGTGAATCCGCTTGCCGGTTTTGGGGCGCTTTTTATACAGCTTGGAGTATTGATAGCTCTCTACTTTGCCCTGTTTAATAAAGGGTTTCCAATCATTGATACTACCTTACTGTATTCCTTCGTGTCTGCTCCTACGGCAGTTTCCACGGCATTCTTTGGGGTGTTGGATCTGCTTACGCCGCGCCACATACTTTTGGCGGTCATCGTCGGCGCGAGTCAATACTGGGCTATATATCTGACGCTTGGGCGCACGCCTGTCAACCACAAAGACAAAGACAAGGCTGCGGTGGCCCGCATGCAGCAAAACATGATGCTCTATTTTATGCCGGCGGTTATGGCGGTTACCTCTTACTATTTTGCCGCGGCGGTGGGTGTTTATTTTGTCGCCAGCAACCTTTTTTCGGTCGGGCAGGAGTGGCTAATCCGGCGACAGTTGCAGAAATAGGAGCAATTGAGGTATGTTGGTTGAATGGAACCCGACCTCGCCTCTTTTGTGTCAAAACTGTTGGAACTCGTCGGTGTTGAGGGTGCGGTTGAACTAAAAACTGGCCACCGTACCGTCGTGGCGGTAACCTCTCCGGACTCCGTGCGCTTAATCGGCCCTAACGGCGAGCATTTGCGCGCGCTCAACATGATTGCGCGCCGGCTGGTGGAGGCAAAGCACGGCGAGGAGAGTGCGGGCTTTCTTATAGATGTAAACGGATACCACGAAACCGCGATGGAAAAAGTGCGCCAGAGCGCGCGCATGCTGGCGCAGCGCGCGCGGCTCTTTAAACACGACGTGGACCTCGAGCCCATGAGCTCCTACGAGCGGTTGGTGGTGCACGAGCTTTTTGCCGAGGATCCTGAAATAAAAACAGAGTCGGCCGGCGAGGGGAAGTTTAGGCACATAGTGCTCAAATATAAAAGCGGCGCTACTGCGTAAGGCGGACCGCCCAGAGGCTCCGGTCGCCTTTGCGTATGTAGACAAGATATTTGTCATCCGGTGATATGGCCATCTCCGCAATATCGGCCTGCTCCCCGCCGTCTGTGCCGCCCGGGGAGGCGACAACAGTCGATTTTCCGGTTGTTACGTTAAAAGAAATAATACTAAGAGGCGTGTTTGCGGTTCCCAGATGCCTTAGATCAAGATAATTTGCCGGCACATATGCAAGCGGCGTGGCGCAATACAGGGCGGCGCTTGTTGTATTTCCAAAAATACACTGCTCGGGGAGCGGGTCAAACGATAGAGGCTTGGCGAGCCCGGTTTTTGTGTCGCGAACATAGGTTGATCGGCTCGTGTCGGCTGTTTGGTAAATGACGTGGCCGAAACTCCGGTCGGCTATGGCGGTAATCCCGTTGGCATACATAAGCGGCGCGTTTGCGCCGGTTTTTGCGTCTATAGAAAAGACGATACCCGACACTCCTGCCGCGGGGGCACTTTGTGCAAGCAGGGTGCCCGCCGCCGGCCAGCTTATCGATACCTGCGCAAGCGGGAGCGAGAACATTTTTTTGACACCACTACCATTGGCCTGTGCGGCATATCCGTCGCTGCCGCCAGCTGTCTTAACCAGGTACGCTATATTTGCGCCGTCGGGCGAGACAGCTATGCCCGTGATTCCTTCCGGCAAAAACTGCACGCGCACCGGCACGGTGGTGGTGCTTGCAGGCGGCGGCAACAGGAAGTGCACAGTCTTGATGATATCTGCGTCGAGGTACTGCATCAGCGCGCCTCTCCCCTTCTCGCTCCACGCCACTTTGATGATGCCGGGGATGGTCGTGTTGGAAACCGCTTTTGGTACGGCGCCTGGCGAGTCCAATACCAAATCAAACGCGTGGCCGTTGGTCTGCACCACAAACCGCGCGATGGTCGAGGTGGCAGGGCGGGTTGTTTGTATCAGCGTGGCGCCTGCAACCGGCCCATCGGCGATTTTAAATATTTTTCTTGCCCCGTAGTCAACTTGTTGTACTACCGGGGTGCCGGTATTTGTGGCGCCAGACTGGTTGTTGGTTACTGTTGTGCTGGTATCAACGCCGGTGCCAAACTGTGTGCCGGCATTATTGGTGGTCAGGGCCGGAGTATTAAAGTAGACGAGCCAGATAATAAGCCCCGCAGCCGCTATGCCGACCGCAACGATTGTTATTATCCATTTAATTTGGGTGTTCATATATTAATACATACCCTGATATACGCATGTCCAACTTTTGTCAGGGTTAAATTTTATTGATCCTAGTTTTTGTGTGCAATCGTTTTGCTCCGCTTGAGTAGGAGGCCAAGGAGCAAGGGGTTGCGCGCCGCCATTTGTTTGGTTATTTTGTGGACTGCCCGGTATAGTCAAATTAAATTTAAGCAGGTCGGGGTTGATGGTGTAGAGGATGAGCCAGCAACCGGTTAAGAGAAGCAGGCCCCAGAGCGCCGCGCGTGCGCGCTGTTTTGCCTTTTCTATATCCACTGCGGCCTCCGACACCATATACCCGATGCCGGCAACTACAAGCATCACCACCGCAAAGAGCGAGCCCAGCGTTATAAGCAGCTTAAAGAGGCCCGAAAGCAGGGCAGAAAGTTGGCTGGTCTCGCCGTATGCGTTTGTAGTACCCGGCAGAGGTTCAAGCGGGATGTAGCGGCAGGTAGCGCCCGAGCATGGTTTGGACGGATTTTGCGCTTGGAAGTTTTGTGTTTGTATTGTGCCCGCGGCGGGATTATTGATACCGGGGATTGTATAAGTTTGAAAAGTTTCTGCGCTCGCAATGCCCGCACTCATCAGAAACACCGTCAGTAGGAAGAAAGTTTTTTTCATAATCCGAAGAAGTTAAGTATCGTGTTTTTGGCGGCTCCGAAGACTATTTGCAGAGTGGTAGCGGCAGTCTGCACAAACTGGTCCGGATTGGTATTTTGAACCGTAATGCCTACGGCCGCGCTCCCCTCACCTTGTCCGCTCTGCCGCAAGGTCAAAACACCGCGCGCTGTGTCAGGACCCGCAGTACTTTCTCCATTAATCGTCCACGCATACTGCATCATTCCGCCGTTTTTTGCGGCCACAGAAAAATAAAAGGCTTCAGCCTGCAGAGTAATTTCTTTAGCTTGAAGCGAAATAGCTTGTGGAATAGCCGCATCATAAATAGCCCCGCGAAGCGCATCGCGCTCGTATAGCACAATTACCGGGTCTGATGCAGATATAGAAATTTCGCCTTTGCCCACCTTGCTCGTACCGTAGTACACGTCGACGCTTATGTCCTCGCTCGCCTGCAGCTGGTCCCCTTGCCCGACAAAAATATACCTGCCGAGTCCCGACTGGTCCGGCACGCTCTCGCCCGCGCGCGACCATTGGTATGAAAGAGCGTTCGGGGAGATACGCGATGAGCCAGAGTACACCGTCGGGAAAGCTACCACCTTATAAGACGACCCGGCGCTGTAGAGCGCTTTACCGGGATAAAACGGCGGAACCGTGGTGTCGGCCTCCCACACCAAATTGATTAGAGACGGCGTAAAAGAAAATGTTTTTGAAAAAGCGCCTTGGCTGGAGTCTATAGAAATGCCTACGGTTGTTTTTTGGCCCAATACTCCGGTGGTAAAGGTATATTTGCGCACCCCGATGCCGGACTGCACCGTCTTACCATCTTGCGTCCAAGTAATGCCGGCATCGCCGAGGAAGGAGCCCACCCCCTGCGCCTCGATGGTTACCGTTTGATTTGGCCCCGGAACCTCCGGATAAACGACATACTGTATCGGCGCAGGCAGTGCCTGCGCGTGCGTATAGGCCGGAGCGATTCCGGCGAATAAAATCAAAACAAAAGAGGCGGCTATTTTAGCAGGCTTAATATCTCTGAAATGGTTAGGTGCAGGAATTGGGTTTGCGGTACGCACTATTGTTTTGGGAGCCACATGTTGTTCGTCGCTTTGTTTTTTCAACTGGATACATCGCCAGACCATAATGCTCCACGCGGGGATGATGTTCAAAAACGGCGCGGATTCCGCCAAAAACCCTTTCATGACTGTAGACGGATAAAACGCGCCTTCCATCGCAAGTCCTAAAATAATAACAGCGCCGACGGTAAGACTGAGTGTCACATCCACTGCCGCGCCAATGGGGATAGCAAAGGCGCCCAAAAATCCTCCAGCTACTCCTCCGGCCGCGGCGCATTTGGCGGCTTCTAAAATAGCCCACATGCCGCTTGAGGATTGCCAGCACCAGCTCAAACCGGCCGCCGCGCCGGCCGCCGCCCCTCCTGCGGGTGTCACAAATTGCAGAGCGGCAAAACCGAGGCCGAGCAGAATTTGCACGCCGTCCAACAAAAAAGCAAGTCCTAAAATGAGGTACCGCATGAGTTTATCCGCCGGCCTCGGCCTTTTTTTGGCGCAAGGCGAGCACTTGGGAGGGGTCTGAGGTGATTATCTGGTCTTCGGTGTAGCTGGCGATGACCTTGATGGCGACGTGTTTGAGGCCGGCGAAGAATATTCCCTCCCCCACATCGGACTCCAGCAGCAAAAACTTTTCCTCATCGGACAGGTTGAAGGTTTTTTGCAGACTGTCAATCGTCGTCGGCGACTGCTTGAGCAAAATTTGGATAGATGAGTTGGTAATCATCGGCAGGCCGTACGGCGACTTTAAAAAGTCGTCCACATCTTGAGTAATAGTCGCAAGCCCGAGGTAGTATTTGCGCCCGCGCTTTGCCATCGAGTAGAGAAACGACGCCGTATCGTCCGACTTCATCATCCACCACGCCTCGTCGATGACCAACAGGCGCTTTTTGAGGTTCTTGCGCACCGCGTTCCATATGTAGTGGGTAATAAGGTACATGGCGACCGGCTTGAGGTCATCCTCCATGTCGCGGACGGAGAAGACGACGAACTTTTTGTTGATATCGACGTTGGTCGGCTGGTTGATGAACCCCGACCATGTCCCCTTTGTATATTTGGAGAGCCGCTGCACTAAGGAGTCGCTGCCTTGCAAGCCCGCGAGCACCAGCTCAAAGTCGGAGAGGAGCGGCGGCTCAATCTCGGCGAAGTTGCTGTCAACGGTAATGTCTTTAAGCGCGTACGTTTCGGTGATAGCCCTGTCGATTATGGCGTCCTCCTCCGGAGTGAGCCCCCCGAGCATGATGCGGAACATGCCTACCAGAGCCACGATGTTGCTCCGCAGGATGTCGGCCGGCGACTCATCCTCGCGCGGGGGTGCGAGGTCAAACGGATTAATATGGTGTTCGGAGTTAAGGCTGATGTTGAAGTACCGCCCCCCTACGGTCTGCGCCAAAAACTCATACTCGCGCTCCGGGTCGATAACGATGACCTCGGTGTCGAACATAAGCGTGCGCAAAATTTCCAGTTTGGTGGCGTAGCTTTTGCCGGAGCCGGATTTGGCGAAGATGACCGAGTTGTAGTTCTCGAGCGAAAAGCGGTCAAAGAGCACAAGAGAGGCGTTGTGCCGGTTGACTCCGTATAGGATGCCTTTGTCGGAGGTAAGGTCGAAGGAAACGAACGGAAAGATCGATGATAGCGGCGAGGAGTTGAGTTTGGAGTTGACACCAAGTTCATCATGGCCGAGCGGCAGCACCGACTTGAAGCCCTGCTCCTGCTGAAAGAGCGCCGGCTTGACGTATACCAGCCGCGACTCCAACATGGATTTTATCTCGCTCTCCGCTTTGTCCAGGTCCTCGACGGTTGCGCCGTAGATGGTGATGTAAACGCCGACGTCAAAGAGTTTTTCCTGCGCCTGCTGGAGCTGGTCGCGCAGCTGCTCTAAGTCCTGATATGCAGTATCCAATATAGGGTCGCGCACCAACCCTTTTTCCTCCCGGCTCATTATTTGAGACTGCACTTCGGCGACCTTTTTTTGGAACTTTTTTAGGATTTCGGCGGAGTCTATAGGATGTATAAATATCGAGATGTCGAGCACGCGGTCTAAGTTGATAATCGGAGAGAACCACGAGTCGGTGAGCACCCGCGGGTAGGACATCACAAAGAAAGTGCGCGCTATTTTGTCGCCTAGGTTTATTTCGCGCGGGGTGATTTTAAGCGCGCTCGGCGCGATGACGTCCTGCAGCTCCAAAACGCCCTCTTTGTATATCTGTTCGGGCAGGATAGAGGCCATCGGCGCAGGCATCGTGTTTTTTGGTTTTAGAAAGTCGAGTAGTGCCATATTATTTTGCTGCCATTTGCGTTACCTGCAAAGGCTTTTCCAGCTCTCCGGGGTTAAAGAGCTTGTAAAAGAGCTCTATTACCTCCTCGGTGCCGAGCTTGACCACGCGCACTCCGGTGCGCACGAGCCCCTGCTCTACCACCGAAACACGCTGTTCCAACTGGGCCCGGTACTGCTCAAACTGTTCGTCGGCGAGGGCACCGGCGCCTTTTTGACTGCCGGGGAGGAGCCCCCCGAGCATGCCGCCGCTTCGGTTGATGAGCGCCGGGTCGTACGGGATGACGATAAAAAAGTTCTTCGTCATAATGTTGGCGCGCTCGGTAAAGTCTTTAATAAACGCCATGTACTCTTTAATCTGTATCTTCATCAGCTCGTCGAGTTCTTTGGCATAACGGTCCTGCAGGAGCGCGATATAAGGGCGGATGTCGAGGTCGCGGCTTTGTATAGAAAACTCGACCGTAAACTCCAGCGAGTTGAGGAAGTTCTGGAACTGGCCGATGATGGCCTGCTGTTCGTCCTGCGACTTGAGCGCCAAGTTGATGCTCGATGCCATAAGCAGTATGCGCAGAGAACCGTCTTTGAGTATGATAACGCCGTCGCGCACCTCTTTGATAGGCACGAACTCCTGCGTTGCTTTTGATTTTACTTTCGGGGTGTCAGCCATATAAATACTAAATCTCGAACCCGCTCGGCGGGGCAGCCGCGCGGTCTTTTATGTTGAGCGACCACGACAGGTCTTTTAGTTTGCTTTCAGACAGTTTTGGAATAGGCAGATTTGCCGGTTTCTGCGCCGTTGCTTGCCCCGTGGCGGGGTCGCCCGCTTTACGGGGTTTCCAAAGATACAGTTTGCTGCCGAAGAAGTAGCCGAAGGCGTGCTCCATGGCGTGTATGAGCGGCCGGCCGTTGACGCTGAAGAAGGCCAGCCCGGCGGAGAGCGCCATAACGGGGATGCCCATCAGCACCGTAAGGTAGAGCGGCAACAAGCTGAACATCAGCAGGCACAACCCTCCCCCGCCGGCGAGGTAGATAAACTGCTTGAGCGTCAGAGGCCCAAAGATTTTGTCCTCCACCTCGATAAATTGAGGAACTTGGTACTGTGCCATCACACCCAATTATATCCCACCTTTATTCCGTTGGTTCGCGATACGGGTCTGCTTTGTACGGTTGCGGCGCCGGAGGGGGCGGTGTTGCCGGTTTAGGCGCCACAGGCGCCACACTTACCGTCTTTTGGGTCAGCATCAAGTCGGCCGGATGCGCTTCTGCGGGTTTTGCAACAGGCGCGGGAGGAATTGTTGGTTTGGTTGTGACGATGGGAGCAGCGGGGGGCGTTTGAGCAGCCGGTCTGGAAAGATTTTTCATTGATTCGCGGATTTTAGAGAAAAGTTGTTCGTTTATATCTTGCGCAACAGTATCTGCCTTCGCGCGGTCTACTTGAAGTGTATCCATAAGGTTTTGGACAAAGTCTTTCGATTCAGTAAATCCAAGCATCACTTCTCCTACTTCAGCTTCCAGTAAAGCCAGTTGGTCTATGTGAAGCTGGTTTTTTGTGCCTACTTTTTGAATAACCCCGTCCATGTCGGCACTGTATACAAGCGCTTGTATATCAGCAGGTAGAGATTCTAGTCTCTTCTGTACTTCCTCGGGAGTATAAATTTTTCTTGCCATAGCAATAGTATATATTATTTGGTAACAGCGTACTCTCCCTCCGCAGTTTTCTTACGATTGTCATTTAGATTTTTGATGGCGTCGCGCACATCTTGGTTGAGGGTAAGCGCATTTTTCCCAGCAGATACTCTCTCAGCCTTGCCGAGGGTACTGTCCCGAGTCTTTTGATTTTCTTCGGCCAGTTTAGTCTTAAGTTCCTCGGTCATCTCTCTGATGGTGTCGCCCGTAATAACCGGTTTACCAGTAGGGTCGGTATGTTTTGAAATGACAGAAAGGCTGACTCCCATACCCGCGAGATCTTTGTGGAGTTTGCGTAGCATCTCCACTTGTTTTTGCATCTCTTGCTTTGGGGCTTCAGGTGATTCTCTTTCCCACTTTGAAGTGGCCTTCTCTTTCTCTGCATCTGTCCACTTAGTACTATCTTTGATGGTTTTGATTTGGCTTTCTTTCATTACATGAGCTATTGCGTCCAAATCTTTTGCGCTAAGTGACTCGAGTTCTCGTTTGGAATAATTTTGTATATTTTTTTGTATCCGCTGTCTCTCTTTTATGAGGTTGGTTATTGCAGGATCCAACGGGCCGTATCCGGCACTTGCAAGACTTATTGCGTCCTTGTGCGGTTTGATTTGAGCATCCAACGTCGCCATTTGTTTTCTATCGCGTTTATTTTGGAGGTCACGGCGCTCATTCTCACGCTCGTCTCTCGCTTTTGCACGGTCATCGGAGACTTTCTTTGCTTGAGCCCATACACCACCCTCGCCGCCCGCTTCTCCAACATCGACTCTGGTGCCTTTTATTACATCGCCTCCCAATACACCCAAACTGGTTTTAACCCCAGGGAGTCCGCGCGCGTCAAAACTACTGCGGCTTGCATACCGCCCCGCACGCCACAGCCCTTGTGCCAGTACATTTTTACTTGTTGCCAACCTCTGACTGGTAGCCAAAGCACCGCCGATGCTTCCGATTGAGGCTCTGCCCAACCATCCCGCAGTTCCAAACGCCTTGCCGGTAGACCAGCCGCTGACTTTCATGGCCGTTGCACTGCCCTCTTTGACTATCCAGTCGGAGACTTTCAGCCCGACGTACAGCACCGCCACCACGAACCCCATGCGTATCATGATGGTGGCTATGACCGCCATAGTGCTCACTTCTGCGGCAGCCGACGTGGGTGCGGTGTACAGGGCGCCCATGAGCGTGCCGTTGCCGCCGGAAGAAAGTATCGAAGTAGTGAACTTGGTCAGTATCCAAAACATAAACAGGAATATCGCAGGGTATAACGAGAACTTTATGAGGTAGTCGAGCCACTGGTCAAAAAAGTGTGAGGTCTGCTTCATCGTTTTGGCGACAAACGCCAGCGGAGAGGCAATGAGCACGAACCACAACCCGACGATGCGCATCATAAACTTGATGCCCACCTGCAGGAAGACAAAAAACAATATCCAAAATATTGCCGCAACTGATATGTAGATAACCGAAAGTACCGCCATGCCTCCCCAGTCGCCTTGCGCCATCTTCCGCGCTCTGTCGAGCATTTGTGAGTTGAGCAGCTCCTGCGGATTTATGGCGCCCATTATTGAAAGGCTTAAGTCTTTTGTTTGCGTGCCACTAACATTACCCTGATATGGAAGGGCGTTATAAAACTGCACCGCAACGATGTTGCCTGCATCGATTACCACCCGCGTAAAGAAGAAGCTGAAGTTGACAAGCAGAGCTATGACAATAACAACAGCCAGCGTCTTGATGGTGCCGGATGTCTCGGCCGAGAGCATCACCGTAAGCGCGATATATATAAGGATGAATATAAACGCCATGTTGGCGATGTCGCGCACCGTGGTCCAGCCGGTGGATAAAAAGTCGAGCGCATACGCGGTCGAGTTGAGCGAGAGTTGTATCACGATGCTAAAGAAGTACGCGCCGATATAGGCGACGCCGCCCGCAATCCCCGGCCCGACCCAGTACACCAACAAAAGAATGCAGGTATCGAGGCTGCTGCAGGTTATATTGGTGCTGGCGGGTTCTGCCGCGTGTGCTATCGGAACACCGACCGGCGCCATGCTCAAAAGGAGCGCGCAGAGCACGATGACGGGGATTATTTTTTGTAGGTTATAACGCATTGCATTGTTGGAGGTCTGCCGAGGTGGCGGAGTTGCGCCCTGCGAGGTAGCTCTGCAGAGTTGTACGGTCCTGCTGGGCGTTTGTAACGTCGGCCTGCGAGATAATCGCGCCGCTCGCGAGCGCGTCGTTAAAGCGGGATTTTACCGCAGACACATCCGCCGCCGAGGCGACATTGATGGTCTGCGTCTGCAGGTCTTGCAGGAGCGCGATGCTCTGGTTAGCTTTGGTAATGTTGGCATTGTATAAGGCTATCGAAACATCATAGTTGTTGATTACCTCCTGCGTACTGCTCGCCTGCGCGGTTTTACCTTTGCCGTTGTAGCAGTCAAGTAGCGTATGCAGCTGTTGTTGCGTGTTTTGTATGTCGCTGATGCTCCCCTGTTGCGCCGAGCCGTACTGCTGCGCCACTTGCAGGTATCCCTGCAGTTGGTTGAGCAGGACTTGCGCGTCGGTTTGGGCCTTCTGCTGCTCGGGCGTAAGGTAGTTGGCCGCATATCCGTTCTGACCGGAGAGCGTGGAGAGGCCTTGGTAGAGCATCCGGGTAGTAAGCTGGGTAATAAGCGCGTTGATGATTTCGTCAAAGCTTTTGGCGAGGTTGAGCGAGTCGTATGGGACATCAACCGCCGTCTTTTTCATCGCAGCTTCAATGAGCGTGCCGGGCGTAGATACGGGGCAGTTACCCTTGGCTGGTGTTTGCCCCTTGCTCGGGTCGCACTTTTGCAGTGAGATAAATCCGCCAGGGCTGAGGTTGTTGCGCGCGTTGGTTTGCGCGTTGCTGATGCTGCTCTGCAGGCCTATTTGCGCGTAGGCGTACGCGCCGAACGGGTTGTTGGTCGGTATCGTGGTAAATTGCAGCAGACCTCCCCATCCGCCTTGGGAAAAGTTGCCGTTCATAAAGCTGTTGATATTTTTTATGACACCGGTAAGCGTGCAGGATGCGGCGCCTCTGCGCGCATAGCTCTGCGCGATGGCGATGCGTATCTGCAGTTGGAACGGCGAGCAGAGGAACGCGAGCCCCGTGCCGCGGATAAACTCGCCCGCGGCTTGGTCGCCCACATTGTTAAAGAACTGGTTGTAGTTGCGCACAAACGACGGTTGTCCGTTGAATCCCGAGTTTATCCAATTGACGATGCTGGAGGTTATCTGTTGGATGATGGCCTTGGCGATAGTGCGCGCGAGGCAGTCTTTAACATCTTTAAATTGTGTTTGCGAGCCCTGTTTGTAAGCGTTGAAGTCGTAGGTTAGTACAAATCCGCCGACAATAGCTTTAGTCCCAGCAAGCGTCGCATCTACGTTGCCGGTTACCTCACTAAAAGCAAACAGTGCCACACATCCGGCCGCCGCTCCTAACAATCCAGCCGCGCCAAAGCCGTTGTTTGAACTGCCGATATCAGTACCGCCAAACGAGCCTATAATCCCCGGACTCCCGCCGACGGTGCCGTCGTTGAGCTGGTTGACTGTGGAGGGTATAAAACTGGTGGTTGGGCCGCCTCCACCTCCTCCACTTACTCCGAAACTGGAGCCGCCGAGCCAAGCCACTCCGGGCACGGCGTCTACGCCTCCGACGCCGGTGGTGCTAAATGTCTGACCGCCGTAGCTCTGGCCGCCCGCTCCGGTGCTTGCGCCGGTTGTGCCGGTAGGCAGTGTGTTTGATGGAATATTGTTTGTATTGTTTGTTGTGCCTGTTGTACCCGTTGTTTTGTTCTCTCCGGTGCCAAACGAGCCGGTCGCCACCGGAGCCGTATTGTCGCCGGTAAAAAACCAAAACCAGACGAGCCCGACCACGAGCGCCAAAGCGAGCGCCGCGAGGATTATAAAAATAGTTCTCCTGTTCATTTTTGTTTATGGGGAGGTAAAGACCGCCCAGGC
>CAYHVJ010000006.1:24069-24372 GCA_964360085.1 uncultured Candidatus Saccharibacteria bacterium | reverse complement strand
TGCCGACGGTGCTGGAGGCTATTGCAAACGCGGGCAGAGAGCCCATGGTCTGCGTGGTCTGTACGCTCAGTTGCGCCCACGGGCTGGTGGAGCCGATACCGACATTGCTTGCAAAGTACGCGTTGAGCGTCGTCGTAGCCCCGCCGGAGATGGTGAGCCCGCCGACTTGCGTGCCATTGCCGATGGTGGAGGAGGCTGAAGAAATAAATCCGTTCGTCAAGTTGAGCAGAGAGGAGAAGATATTGGAACCAGAGAACGTGTTGCTGTTCGCCAATAGTGTAGAGGAAGCGGCGGTAATCGTAA
>CAYHVJ010000006.1:17522-23969 GCA_964360085.1 uncultured Candidatus Saccharibacteria bacterium | reverse complement strand
CAAACGGGAGGTCGCCGGTGACACCGGTCGTGAGCGGGAGGCCCGTGGCGTTGGTCAGCGTGATTGACGACGGCGTGCCGTAGGCGTTAGTGCCAGAGAACGTGTTGCTGTTCGCCAATAGTGTAGAGGAAGCGGCGGTAATCGTAATGTCAGCGGAGCCGTTGAAGGAGGTGCCGTTGATGTTGCGTGCGGTCGCGAGGATAGTGGCGGCGCCGGCGGTAAGGGAGGCGGCGGTGCCTGTGATGTTTGTTCCCACGAGCGCGGATGGCGTACCAAGCGCCGGAGTAACGAGAGTTGCTGAAGTGGTGCGCACGATGTCCCCTGTTCCGCTCCAAGTAAAGAGAGACGAGGTGGCAAGCGCAGTCGGTACTGCGGAAGCACCGGTTTGATTAGCGATGATTGTGTTGGCGGCAATTGCTCCGAGAGCACTGACCGGTATGCCGCCGGCGCCATACAGCGTGGAGGTTGCAAGGACTGCCGTGTTCCCCGTAACAGCTGAACCAAGAACTCCCGCGGTTTGCGAACCGAACGAAGTGGTGTTACCTGAGCTCGTCACGACACCGGATAGGTTGGCGTTGGTGGTGACGTTGCCTGCAGTGAGGTTTGCCGCTGTACCCGATATATTGGTACCAACCAAGGCGGACGGCGTACCAAGCGCCGGAGTAACGAGAGTCGGCGAGGTTCCGCGCACTACATCGCCGGTGCCGGTCCATGTAAACAAGGAGGAGGTTGCAAGGCTGGCGGCGTCCGCAGTGGAGCCGGTGATGTTTGCGAGTACTGAGTTGGCGGAGACTTGGGCAAGGTTTGCAAACGGGAGGTCGCCGGTGACACCGGTCGTGAGCGGGAGGCCCGTGGCGTTGGTGAGAACCAATGCGAGCGGAGTACCGAGCCATGAGCTGCCGGATATGGTGAGTTGGGTTGTGGAGGCGTTGCCGAAGGTCGCTCCACCGACGGCATTAAACTGGCCGGTGATGGTAGACGAGCCGGTGACGGCGAATGCCGATGAGGTGGCGGAGGTAAAGGTCGCCGCGTTGAAGGCGGAGGCGGTGGTGCCTGTGGCGGTGATGTAATTAAAGACCGACTGTCCGGCGACCGAGAGCGCGGCGTACGGCGAGGTGGTGCCGATGCCGACATTGCCTCCCATAAAGTTGGCGACAACCGCGTTGGTTTGAGTAGACGACGCCACATACGCGCTGATGGCGCCGCGGCTAAAGATGCCCGATATGCCGACATTGAGCCCGCCGCCTGCCGTGATGTTGTTGCCGACGACGAGGTCATCGCTGACATTGATGTTGTTGCTCTCTATCGCGCCGATGCTGGCGAGCGGGAGTTCCGCGCCGTTGAGGTCGACAACTTTTAATCCGGACGAGTGGGAGGCGACGTACGCATATTTGCCCGAGACGGTAATCCCCCACGGCGTACTGCCTGTGACCAGGTGGCCTACCAGCGTGGGCGTGGTTGAGGCGTGGATGTCGAGTACGGTCGTGGTGCCGGTGTGGTCGGAGAGATACGCGTAATTGCCCGCGACTACGACGCCGTAGTACGAGCCGCTCGTGGCGTTGTAGCTGCCGACTACCGAGGGCGTCGCGGCGGGGTTGCTGACATCAAGGATGTAAAAGCCCTTGCCATCGTCGGCGACATAGAGATATTTCCCCGATGCGTAGAGCGCGGAAGGCCCTCCGGTGCCGGTGTATGTCCCCAATTGCGCGGGCGCGGCAGGGTTGCTGATGTCTACTATATATATCTTGCTTTGCCATTGGTCGGCGATGTAGAGATACTTGCCGCTGACCGCGAGCCCGTAGGGCTTGCTGCTGGCGACGCTGACCGAGCCTGCGAGTGATGGCGCAGTAGGGTTGCTGACATCAATGATGCGCACCGCGGCTGCGGTAAAGTCGGATACATAGGCGTATTTGCCTGAGAGTGCGAGTCCGAACGTGCCCGCCATCGTGTAGGTGCCGACCAGCGTGGGCGCAACAGGGTTGCTGACATCGATAATATTGAGGCCGGTCGAAGTGTCGCCGACATAGGCGTACTTGCCCGCCACGGCGACTGTCTTTGCGCCGCCGAGCGCGTAGGTGCCGACGACGGTCGGGGTTCTTGGCGTGCTGATGTCGATGATGCGCAGTCCTATTGTGTCTTCCGCGGTATACGCGTAGCGGCCGGCTATTGCGGTGGCGTAGGTGCTGCCGGCGGTTGCCACCGTGGAGGCGAGCGTCGGCGAGCTTGATGCTTCCTGATAGAAGTTGCCTCCGCTTAAGGTGAGTTTGGCGGTTGGGCTGGAAGTGCCGATGCCGAGTTTGGTGTTTGCGACAATATTTGTGCTGTAAAGGTTAGTGGTGGTCGCGTTGTCGAATCCTGCTCCACCTATTACGTTGAAGGCCGCGAGAGGTACGACACCGGAGGAGGTAGCGGTAGCCCCTATAATCACCTGGTTGGTAGTGGTCGCCAATCGGATACCGTTCCCATTAAAGTATGTCCAGTTGAGGTCGGTACCCGCAGCTCCCGCATCAGAACCGCAGGAGAAGGTGCCCTCCGTCCACAAAAGTTTGTCAGAGGCGCTGGCGCAAGTGGAGAGGCTCGCGCCGTAAAAGTTGCCGGATACTGTGAGCGCGGTTGATGATGCGTATACGAAGTTGGAGGTGGATGACGCCTGCAGGCCGGACTTGAACCAGAGAGCAGTGGAGGTGGAGTTGGACGCCGCGCCGTAGTTGAGGTCGGGGGTGAACGGGAATATTTGCGGTAATGATGAGGAAGAAATTTTGTTGTTGAAGATAGTGTAGTCGGTGGAAGAGAGATAGCCATTAGCCGCGAGGCCCGCTTGGCTGATGCTAAGAGTCGAGCCGGAGAATGAAAGAGGAGCGGAGATGGTGGTCAGCTGTGCCGCTCCGGCGGAGTTGGTAGAGAGAATACTGGACGGCAGATTGACGGTGAGGTTGGTGGTGGAGGCGGTGGTCGAGTAGAGCGTCAGGGCGCTGAGTGCTGTGGTGGATGCGTACGCAATTTGGGAGGTGGAGGAGGCATGTAGGCCGTTTTGGAACCAAACTACTGATGATGTTGCCGCGACCACCGAGGCGTAATTGGATGCGAATGTAAACGGGTCCTGCGAGCCGGCCGCGGTAGAGTCGGTACCGCAGTAGATATTGCCGTTGGTGTCGGATTTAATATCACAACTTGCGGAGGTAAGAGTAGAAACTTTGAGACCGCCTCCGCTTATGATGAGCCCGCCGGAGAAAGTTGAGGTAGCCGAGGAGCCTGTCAGGCTGAGGTAGGTCGCCGACAGCCCGTTCTGGAACGTGGACGTTGCAGCGCCTTGGACAACTAGATTGCCCGTTGTCGTCGCGCCGCCCGATACGGTGAGCCCGCCAGCCTGCGCGCCGTTGCCGATTGTGGAAGACGCGAGCGAGTAAATTCCCGCGGTAAACCCGATGAGTGTTGAGGTTGAGTTGGCGGCGGTTCCGCCGAAGGTGGTCGGCGTCCATGCAAAGCTTGCGCTGCTGCAGCCGGTGCAGGATGAGACGGTGATAGAACCGAAGTTTGCTCCGCCGTATGCGTTCAATACTCCCGCGATGGTGGAAGAGGCGGAGACGGAGAGCGATGTAGTGGTGGCGCCCGCGAAAGTCGCCCCGCCGTTGAACGCTATCTGCGTGGTGGTTGCGTTGGAGAGGAACGGATAGCCGATAGTGTTGGTGATAGTAACTGCGCCTGTGGCGCCGGAGACGCTGATGCCGTTGCCGGCTACGTTGGAGGTAACGCCGGAGTTGGTAATGGCAAGCGGTCCGCCGAAGATTTGCCGCGTCGAGTTGTCGAGCGATATGCCGGTGCCCGCGGTGACGATGCCCGTGGTCGAGGCGATGATTAGGCCGTTTGCATCAGTGGATAGTGCGGCGTTTTTTGTATTGGTGAGATATCCGGCGCCTGATATAGAGAGCGCGGTTGTGGATGCGTAGGCGATTTGCGATGTAGATGACGCCTGCAGGCCGGACTTAAACCAAAGTGCGGTGGTGGTGGAGTTGGCGAGCGCGCCGAAGTTGAGGTCGGAGGTGTAAGGCCAAGAGAACGTGCTGAGGCTGAGCGTGCCGCCGAGCGTGAGCGAACCGCCGCCGCTTAGCCCGCCGGCGGTATTGATGGTGACGGAGGAGTTGGCGAGCTGGGCGTTGGGCAGGGCGGTAGTGAGAGAAAGAGAATTGAGCGTGGTGGTGCCTGTAATTGCCAAAGTGGTGCCTGTCGCGTGGCGGAAGTCGAAGTCGGTAAGATGCGATGTGGATGAGGCGGTAAAGCCGTTGGTGAGCTGGAGGAGCGTGGTCGTGGCGGAGGTGTTGAGGCCGTACTGCGTTTGTTGGGTGAACGGGAATATTTGCGAAAGCGATGAGGAAGAAATTTTGTTATTGAAGATAGTGTAGTCGGCCGACGACAGATAGCCGTTAGCCGCGAGGCCCGACTGAGTGATAGAAAGTGTGGAGTCGGAGAAGCTAAGAGGAGCAGAGATGGTGGCGGTCTGTACTTGGCTCGTGCCGTTCCCCACCAACACACCTGCAAGAGTGGTAGAGCCGGTGCCGCCGGAGGCTACAGCGAGCGCGGTGGCGATATCGAGAGCGGCAAAGTGCGATGTTGAGGAGGCAAAGACCCCCGACTGCGCCCAGAGTGGCGATGATGTCGCGGCGGAAATTACATTGTAGTTGAGGTCCCATGCAAATGGGTTTGCCTGTCCGGCGCTGGTTTGGTCGGTACCGCAATAGATATTGCCGCTGGTATCGGATTTGAGGTCGCATGAGCCAGAGGTGAGCGTGGAAACTTTGAGCCCTCCGCCGTTGATGATGAGTCCGCCTGCAAGGGTGGATGACGCGGATGAGCCGGTTAAGTTGAGATAGCTGGCGGAGAGGCCGCCGGTAAAGGTGGAGGTGGCCGTAGAGGAGGCAAACAGGGCGCCTGATGAGTTTACCGAAAAGAGATGCGAGAGCGAGTTATTAAAAATCTGCAGGAGGTTGCTTGACTGCGAAGCCGCGCCGAAGATAGACAGCGGGACGGCGCTGCTGGTGGTCGCGGCCAAGGTCAGCGCAGAGCTTTGGTACGGCGTCGTCGTGCCGATTGCCGACTGCGTGGTGGTGCCGACAACTCCGCCGGAAAGCGACGCATACGCGGCAGAAGTAATCTGCTGACGCGGCGAGAGCGTCTCGTACGTTGCATTGTCGCTCGATACCTCGACCTGCAGATACAGCGAGCTGTGTTTTGAAAAGTCGATATTGAGCGCGTTCGGATAACTGTTCGCGGTGTCGCCTATGTCGACGTTGAAGACTCCCGACCGCACAATAGATGTTGTAGCTGTCGGCGCTGAGGCGGGCCAGACGCGCGAGCCGCTGTCCACCGTGGCATTGTCCCAGATTGAAAATTTAAAATAGTAAGTCGTGCCGCTGCTGCTCCCGAGCAGGTCGCCGGCGCTGTTGGTGAGCCGGCCTTGATACGACAAAATAGTCGGAGGCGCGTTTGCGGCAAGCGCAGGCGCGGCATATTGCCCGAGCAAGAGCACGAGCAGGAGCAGCGCGTATGATATGTAGTTAAAGCGCTTCATATGGATGCAGGCCTGCGCGCAACGCGGTAGGACTCGCGCCATTGTTGCGATAGCGCGCGCCGCTGAGCGGCGCGCGCTATCTGCGACTCCCGCAAAAACAACTTTAGAGATTTTTTTTCCACGAACCAAAGCCTTCCTATCAAAAAACCGCTTACTTTTCCGCGGCGGCACAACTGCGTTATGTAGTCATTGGTAACGCCAAAAACCTTCGACGCTTCGGTAGAGGGTACGACGTCTTTGCCGAAAATTTTTTTAAGATCAGGACTCATGCCGGAAGGAGGACGCCCAAATAGATTGCCAGTTCGCCAAGCGAGATACCCTGTGTTTACAATTATACGGCAGGCGGTTGCCGCGACAGGGCACAGCAAGCGCTCCGCATGTGGATAGCTCTATATTTTAAAAAAGCAAGACCGGCAAGAATTCTTGCCGGTCTTGCTGCTTAGTTTTTTCTTGATTCTATATTTTTATCCGAGATACGCTTTAAAAACAACGTATATCGGAAAGACGAGATACGTTTACCGCCTATGAGCGTGCAAAGCTACGTGATGGTTTAGGCGCCTGACCCTGATATACGTATATGCCCCGAGCGATACAAGCGCTCCTGACAGAATGACGATAATAAGCAGAAGATACCAAATCGGTATGGAAAATCCGATTATCATCACGCGGTTTACCTGCAACACCTCCATATATACAGTATTGCTGTTGGCGCTTGAGCCGTTCCAGTCCTGCACTATCGCGTATATCGTGTAATCCCCCGCCGGCAATCCGTCGGTATGAACGTATTTAAAATTCCCGGAAGGATCAACCGGTACGACTCCTTTTATTTTTGTATCACCCGATACAAAATGAACCGCGATTGACGAGCCGACATACTTGCT
>CAYHVJ010000006.1:0-17422 GCA_964360085.1 uncultured Candidatus Saccharibacteria bacterium | reverse complement strand
GGCGTCGCGGTTATTGTAGCGGGCACTGTCCCCGTGAGAATGTTTGTTCCTTGGCCGTCGTTGGCAAGCACCGCGGCGGAGTTGAAGCGCAGCACTGCGGTGCCGGCGCGCTTGGCGCGCATATTTACCACCAGCACCAGCGCGCGGTCGCTTACGCCGGGGTCCGGCACGATGCCGCTGAAGCTGATAGTCCCCGACGTGTTGGAGAACTTCGGCTCCTGCACCCACAGGGTAAATGCCGAGTTGTCCTTTGCTATAGAAGTAACAGAGAGTATGTCCGGCGGGAACGACAGCGTAGCGGTTACCGCATTAACCGACTCACTGCTCTGCGTGACAATAGTAAGCGTTATGTTCTGCCCTTCCCTCACCTGTGTAAACTCCGGAGAAACTTCCATAGTCGCAGCATGCGCCGCGGCCGGAAGCGCAAAGAGGCAGAGGCCTAAAAATATTTTATATGCTCCTTTTTTTAACATATACAAAAAGCGCTGCTACTATAAGTATACCAAGTATCAGCCACTCGTACGGCCGGAGCACATGCGTGCGTGGATATTCGGCAATACGCTCATTGCCTGCATTGTCCACCGCTTTAACGTACACTCCACCGGTAAGATATTGGTCTTTGAGCTCCGACGGGCTCCCGACCCGGCTCCACCGCAGAGGCATAAACGGTATCCTCCGCTCCGCCGCCTCGTAATGGCTTATACCGGAGAGTTTGTCTGCCGCGGTAAACGCTATATAAAAACGGCCGTCAAAAAAGTCTGTACTCTGGCCGAGTTGTATGTAGAACGGCTCCGGCGGGTCTGTATCGGCGATTTCTTTAAACCCGCCGAGTGGCTGAGCTGCTATATGTATTACCAAAGACTTGATTGAAACATCTTCCGCGGAGCCGGAGCCGTCGTTGCGCAAAAATACGGCGTCATTGAGCGACACCGACGCTTCTCCGGCAGCCTTTGCTTTAAAAAAAGCCGTAAAGAGCAAGCCGCCCCTGCCTGCATATCCTCCCGGCACAAGGCCCTCAAACGGTATGGAGCCGTCTTTCTCGCGCGGATCCGTAATCCAAATATTTATAATAGAACCGCCGTTGCTTACTTTCAGCAACTGGAGCTTCTCCCGCGAAAAACCAAGCTCGCCGGAGAACGTGTTTATAGGATTTGAAGCGTCTACCTGCAAAGAAACAACAACCGTATCGCCGGCTCCAACCTCTGCAGGCTCCTGCACGATGCGCGCCGTCGCCGCGCCGGCCGCGTACGGCAGAAACAAAAACAAAAGCGGAATAATAATATATTTTTTCATACTGTGTCAGCCTGTCCAGTTGAACACAAGGATGGAGAAGTCGATAAGGTCGACCTTGCTGTCGCCGTTGAGGTCCGATTTGATGCCGGTGCCGGAGAGCGGTTTCTTGTACCAGTACGCCATGATGGAGAAGTCGACGAGGTTTATCCTGCTGTCGCAATTAAGGTCTCCGCGCTTGCACGAGCCTGCGGTCTTGGACTTGTTTTGCGACCCTACGCTAAAGACCGCCGCCGCCCCGAAGGAGCTGATGGTGTTCTGCACGGCCGCCTTAGACTTGGCGGAGTGGGAACCTATCTCCAAGGGCGAGGTGTCGAAGGTATATAGATAGTCGCCGGATGCGCCGGATTTCGTCTGCAAAAACAATTCAGTCTCCGAGTTGACCATGATAACCACCGTGCTGCTCGGCGCGCTCGACCCGAAGATTGAGAGGTTGTCGCCGCGGCGCACTTCGGATTTGTCGACATCAATCGTCGGCGCGATAAAAATACCGGTCACGTTGGTGTTGGTGTAAGCTATCACGCTCACGGGGAATGACTGCAGGCTCGAGCGGTTGCCTTTTTTATCCTCGCCGTACACGGAGAATATGTAGTTACCCGCCGATATGTTGGCTACGGACAGGCTAAAGCTCGCGTCTGCGCCCGTAGTAATCGAGCCGGCCACCTGCGCGTCTTTGAGCAATGTTACGGCGCTGTTGGGATACGCGCGGCCGGAGAAAAATACGGTAGAGCCGCCGATGCCGATAGCGCCTCCGCCTCCTCCTCCGCCGCCACCGCCGCTTGAAGCGGCTGCTGCGGCTGCGGGAGCCGCCGAGGCCTGCGATGAGGTGGCTATCACGTTGCTAAACGCGTCGAGGACGCGCACTACAAAATAGTAGGTAGTGCCGTTTGTGAGACTGCTCTGCGTAGATGAAAGAACGTTGCCGACATTGGTAAAGGTGTATGGACCTCCGGAGGTTGTCGACTTTCCCACAGAGTAGCCGGACGCGGTCCATCCGACATACCCTGTCGCGGCTGTCCAACTAAGCGCAACTTGGCTGCTCCCCGCTGTTGCGCTTACCACCGGAGAGGATACAAAAGGATACGCAAGAAAGCCGGGCCGCAGGGCAAAAGAGGATGAGCTCGACGACGCGAGGCCTGCGATATCTATCACCCCGAGCAGTTTAAAACTGGCCGACGAACCGTAGCCACCGGGCAGTATAACGGGCGTTTGCATCTGGTAGTTCGAAGAGGTAAACGTGTCCGCGATTGTTGCATGCGCTCCCGCAAGAAGGAGCAGTGCAAAAACCGCGCGTATTGATATAGTAATCATCTTTTTCATGGTGTTGATGTTGCGGCGGAGAGTATGCTTTGCAGCTGTTCTTTGCTGATGCATACGCCCTGTATGCACAACTCGTTTGCATGCAACTCGCCTGAGACGGTAAGCGTGCCTAGTTTATTATCCCACACAAGAGCGGTAGAGCTTGCGGCAAACGAGCCGCCGCGGCTGTATTGCAGAGCGCCGTCGCTGCCTATTGCGAGTTCTTTTACAATACTGCTTAACAGAGCGGGAGAGATGCCGTTTTCCACAACTACCCGCTCTACCGTGCGTTCGATTACCGGGTTGATGATTATCTGCTGTTGTTGGTTTGATGCGGTTTCCGTATGTGCGTTATCAGGAGCAGGCGCTGCGGCAACAGAAGTGGTCGCAGTAATCCACGGACCGGCGGGCTCTTCCGTTTCTGCTTGTCCGCGGACAGTAACCTGTACGCGTATATCGGATGCAAATAAGTTGAGAAAATAATCTCCAAAACTACTCATAGAGACGGGTATTGATACCCGCTCTCCTGTGCCAAAAAACGGCGAGCGCAGCTGCCCTAGAGCGGCGCTGAGGTCTTCCTGCTGCACAAGCGGCGCCATCTTAGTTGCAGAAACCGAAGCGACAAAAATAAAACCGATGGCGGCCGATAATAAAGCTGTCTTAACAACCGGCGTGTTAAACCTAAAAAATCTTACGGACGCGGCGTTTTTTGGCACAAATCCGTTTCTGGATAACTCCTGTTTGCGCAAGGTAGAAAGTTCTTCGGAGCGCGCAAAGCGCGCTTCATCCCGCGTGGACTCAAAATAGTCTAAAGACGATTCATAAACAAACCACGCACCGTTGAACAAAACCCCAGAGAGCTTGCCTTCGCGGCAGAGTTTGCCGATATAATCCGGAGCGCAAGCCAAGCGCGCGGCGGCGGCGCGCACCGAAAGCATGGGTAACCCGTTTTCTGAAAGTATTTTTTTTGCTTGTTTCATTTGGTCGAAAAGTCTTTTGTTTGCAAAGTAATTTCGGAGGAATTCTTAAGATAATTATACAGGCGAAAAATTTCATAACAGCAAAAAAACACTTACAAATATGTGGATATTGGGAATATGTAACTAAAACACAAACAAAAAAACACGCCTATAAAGCCGATATATCCATATACTACGGAACTATCTCGTCATTATCTCGCCTAGAAAATGCAAAAAATGCCATAAAACAGGCGAGAAAAACTAATTATTCCGAAATATCATTATTTACGAAAGTTTTTTCGCCCGTGCATATTAAATCGGATAGCAGAGAATTATTTTTTTAAAACAAAAAAATCACTTTTTTGATTGATTTTGACAAATCCTGCAAGTGATGCCGACTACTACCAATCGAGGCTGTAATACGCCGATGCCGCGTTTCCCTCCTCGACGCTCAAGTTTAAAGATATAAGGCTTGATATAGCTGCGGTAAAAATAAGAACGGAAACTCCAAGCACCGCGAGCCCTGCAATGTGCATAGGCCTCACGCGACGGTCAATATACGGCGCAAAAATATCATTTGATATGCTTTTCATTTCTTCTGCCGGATAGGCAACCCAAGGTTCATTATTTTCTACATGTATCTCCCGTATCTCCGGCAGGACCGGACGGTCATCTGCGTAGTAGCGCAGCCCCGCGGGGGCTTCGGCTTTTATTATATGAAGCGGAACATGTTGCGGCTCTGCTTTTTTTTCTTCTATTTTTATTTGCACTGGCTCCGGAATTTTTTCCGGTTGTACTTGTTGTACTGGTTGTACTTGTTGTACTTGTCCTTCTCCGCCGAGAAAAACATTAAAAGATACCGCATCGACATACCACGCTCTGCCGACTTTTTGCCCTATCACTTTGCCGCCGCGTATCAGCTGTCCGATATAATCCGGCGTATAGCCGTTATCTCTCGCAATCCGCCGTGACGAGATAAATCGCTTGCCCGATATTTGGAGCTCATCCATGCACAGAAGTATACTCCTAGCCGAGAACTTTTTGTATAGCCTCTTTGAGCGCCTGTGGATTAGCGGAGCCTTTGCTTGCTTTCATGCCTTGTCCTATAAGGAATTGGAGAGCGGCCCCCTTCCCCGCTTTATAGTCGGCAACGACTTGCGGGTGCGCGTCAATTACTTTTTGTACAATATCGGGGAGCGCGCTGTCATCGGCAACCGGCGCCAAAACCCCGCTTATGATAGAACTCTTAGCTTGCGGCGAGGGCAGAGTGAGCGCCTTAATAAATACCGCCTCGTCAGGGAGCCAATCCGGATTGTTCTTTCTTACGCCGGCGACATCGTTAAGAATATAATTTGCTGCAGTTTTTTTAAGATCTTGGCTTTTTATCTGTGTTGTTATCAGGTTAAAAAAACCTGCAAGCGGTGCGTCAGTAAGCAACTGCTCGATATCCTGCTCCTGTAAAAACTCTAAGCCCCGCAGGCGCTCCCTTTGTTGCCACGGCAGTTCGGGCAACTGTAAATCTTTACATATTGAAATTTCGCCGAGCCGCAGGCTCGGCAGGTCGGGGTCGGGGAAGTACCGGTAATCCGCGGAGCCTTCTTTTTTTCGCTGCAGATACGTGACACCTTTTATTTCATCCCATCCGCGGGTCTCCTGCTCTACCGACCCACCGCTCTCGAGCACTTTGCTCTGGCGCTCTATTTCATAAGCAATAGCCCTCTCGACGCTGCGAAATGAGTTCAGGTTTTTGACTTCTACCTTGGTGCCGAGCTCCCGTGAGTCTGACTTCCCCAGTAAGTCAGACTCACGGGTGGCCGGCATGACTGAGATGTTAGCCTCTACCCGCATCTCCCCTTTTTCCATGTTGGCATCGCCGGCTCCAAGCGTACGCAAAAGCAGCTGCAGTTCTTTAGCAAAGGTTCCTGCTTCTTTCGCACTATGTATAACAGGCTCCGTCACGAGTTCCATGAGCGGCACGCCTGCGCGGTTGTAGTCAACTAAACTGCTCTCTCCGGTATGTTGCGAGCGGGCAGTGTCCTCCTCAAGATGTATGCGGGTCAGCGCAACTCCGGCAAGCACACCGGCGCTTACGAGCGGATGCTTGTACTGGCTTATTTGGTAGCCCTTGGGGATGTCGGGATAAAAATAATTCTTGCGGTCAAACTCCGTATAATCTGGGATGGTACCGCCCACCGCACTTCCTACCAAAAGAACTTTGCGGACCGCTTCTTTGTTTATGACCGGCAAAGAACCCGGATGTGCCATGCATACGGGGCAAATATTTTTGTTCGGCGTTTTTTCGTCTGCGTCGTTCCGGCACCCGCAAAACATCTTGGTTTGCGTCTTGAGCTCTGCGTGTATCTCGAGCCCTACGGTAACCGTATACATAGAGAGAGAATACCCTACCCTTCGTTCTTTCTCAATGCGGCAACTATGCTGTCGCTGAGGTCCTTTACCTGCACGTCGTCGAGCACCGAGACAACTTCCACCCCTATCCCTTTTTTAACAAACTGCTTTTTAACCGCTGTTATCTGCGCTTGCGTGCGGGTGTCCGACTTGGTCAAAATAATGAGCTCGGGCTTTACTGCCAGCTCGCCCTCCCCGAAACGGGATATCTCGTCACGGACAGTTTTGTAGTCCTGTAAGGGTTTCTCGGATTCCAGAGACACGCAATGGAGGAGTACCGAGGTGCGGGCGATGTGCCGGAGGAACTTGGAACCCAAACCCTTCCCCGCCGAGGCGCCCTCTATAAGCCCGGGGATGTCGGCAAGTACAAAGCCGTACAGGGCGCCGAGGTTCGGGTCCAGCGTGGTAAAAGCGTACGCGCCTATCTTGGCCGACGAGCCTGTAAGCGCGTTAAGCAAAGACGATTTGCCGGCGTTCGGGAGCCCGATTAGCCCCGCGCTGGCAATAAGCCGCAGCTCTATATGGAGATACGCTTCCTCGCCGGGAGCCCCCGGAGTGCTTTCCATCGGCGAGCGGTTGACCGACGATTTAAAAACCGCGTTGCCTGCTCCGCCCCTGCCCCCTTTGAGCACCAACTGCACTTGCCCTTCTTTAAGAAGCTCATGCACCTCTTCGGTAGACTCGTTGCGCACGATAGAACCGACAGGCAGGTCGATAACCAAGTCATCGCCCCCTTTGCCGTCGCGGTTCTGGCCCTCGCCGTCACGGCCGCTTTGCGCCTCGAATTTTTTTTCTCCGCGGTACCGGCCAAGCAAGGAGATGTCGCGCACTCCGCGGATGTACACATCGCCGCCGTTGCCGCCGTTCCCGCCAGAGGGGCCCGAGTACTCCTGGCCCTTAAGATGCAGCCAACGCACGACGCCGTTCCCCCCTTTGCCGCCACGGGCCAGAATCCTCATTTCATCGACAAGAGACATACTAGTGGAAGAACAAAAAGTATACGGCTATACAGAGCGCCGCAAACGCCAGTATTTTAAAAAATGGTTTAACGAGAAATTTAAAAATAAAATATCCCGCCACTAGTAGTATAAGAATTCCCCACCACGACATACTGGTATGCTACTTCATTAAAAGTAGTTGAGCAACGCGCCGTATCCGGTGACGCCGAAGAGCCCGTAAAACCGCTCGACCATAAGCTGCGTGGTGCCGGTGAGCATCAGGACTCCCCCGACAAGAAGCCCGATGCCGCCGACAATGGAAAGCCACTTGGTAAAACCGCTGATACGGGAGAGAAATACCGTGGATTCCGTGACAATGAGCGCTGTCAGCAGGAACGGCAGCGCAAGACCGAGGGAAAACACCGCCAAAAGCGTAGCGCCGTAGTACGCAGTGGAGGAGCTGGAGGCAATGAGCAGAACGGTGCCAAGTATGGGCCCGATGCACGGGCTCCACCCGAGCGCAAAGAGCACGCCGATGAGCGCCGAGCTGGAGAGGTGCCCGAGCTTCAAAAAAGACGGCAACTTCACATGCCGCTCGCCGGAGAGCACCGGCAGGCGCACCGCGCCGAGCATAGTGAGACCGAAGAATATAAGCACGATGCCGCCTAACTTCGCCAAAAAGTAGCGCCACGGCCCTATAAAAACGCCCAATAATCCGGCAGAGGCGCCGAGCAGTATAAAGGCAACGGAGAAGCCCAAGACAAACGCGAGCGCATTATGGAAGACAACTTTGCGGGCGCTGCGCTTGGCGGCGGGGTTGCTAAGCGCCGAGAGCGGAATGCCGGCGATAAAAGCCAAATACCCGGGCACAACGGGGAGAGTGCAGGGTGCCAAAAACATAAGCATCCCCGCCACAAACGCCCCCACAAACAACGGTATATCCATCTTCCTATTGTAACGCGTTTCTAAAAACTATTTCTTCCCCACTATGTTCGTTTGGTGCTCGGGGGTATTTTTGAGCCCGCAATTTTTCCATTTTTTGCCGGAGCCACACGGGCAGGGGTCGTTGCGGCCTATTTCGCCCAAGTCCGTGCCCTCCGGAACCGAAAGTGTAATAACAGGCGCGGCGGCGGAAGTCTGTCCGCCCGCACCAGTGCCGTTGAGCCTCTCAAGCATCTCAAACACATTTCCGCGGAAGGACTCCTCCATCTGCTTATATATATGAGTCCCCTCTTTGCGGTACTCGGTCAGCGGGTCCCGCTGGCCGTAGGCGCGCAAGTTGACCGAACCGCGCAAGTACTCCATCGACTCCAGGTGCTCCACCCACAATAGGTCGAGCGTCTGCAGGAGCACGCCGCGTGCCTGGTTGAGAAACTGTTCCGTGCCGAGCTCCTCTTCTTTTTGCGCAAGCAGCTTCTTGGCCTCCTCGCTCTCCCCTGCCAATTCTGCAAGCACGCCGGCGACATCTTCTTGCTTGCCGACCAAAATCTTCCGGCGCCGCTCATATATTGCGCGCCGCTGCTTGTCGAGCACATTGTCGAACTCGAGCACGTGCTTGCGCGAGTCAAAGTTGAACCCCTCTATTTTTGTCTGCGCGCTCTCGAGCGCGCGGCTCACCATCGAGTTTTGTATCGGCTCGTCCTCCGCTATGCCGAAACGCCCCATCAGACCCTTGAGCGAGTCAGGCGCAAAGATGCGCATAAGGCTGTCCTCCAGCGACACAAAAAACTGCGTTTCCCCCGGGTCGCCCTGCCGGCCGGAGCGGCCGCGCAGCTGGTTGTCGATTCGGCGCGCCTCGTGCCGCTCGGTGCCGAGCACATACAGGCCGCCGAGGTCTTTGACCTCCTGCGCAAGTGCGGGAGTTGCAAGCGTTCCGCCGAGCTTGATGTCCACGCCGCGGCCGGCCATGTTTGTCGCCACGGTGACGCGGCCGCGCTGCCCTGCGCCGGCGACTATCTCTCCCTCGCGCTCGTGGTTCTTTGCGTTGAGCATCTCGTGCGGGACTCCCTCGCGCCGCAAAAAGTTAGAGAACAGTTCGTTTTTTTCTATAGACACGGTGCCGATGAGCACCGGCTGGCCTTTTTGGTGCAACTCCTTTACATGGCGGGCGAGCGCGCTAAATTTGCCCTGCTCTGTTTGGAAGATAAGGTCGTTTTGGTCCTTGCGGACCACCGGCTTGTTGGTGGGGACCTCGATGACCTCCAGCCCGTACACCTTATAAAACTCCTCGCTGGAGGTCTTGGCCGTACCGGTCATGCCGGCCAGCTTGTCGTAGAGTCTGAAGTAGTTTTGGTAAGTTATGCTCGCAAAGGTGCGGCTCTCCTTTTGCACCGCAACGCCCTCTTTAGACTCTATGGCCTGGTGCAGGCCCTCGCTCCAGCGCCGCCCCGGCTGCATGCGGCCGGTAAACTCGTCCACTATCACCACCTCGCCCTCGCGCACCACATACTCCTTGTCGCGGTTAAAAAGCGCCTTGGCGCGCACGGCGGTTTCGAGATGATGCACGTATTTGATGCCTCCTTCGGTGTATATATTTTCAATCCCCAGCAGTTTTTCCGCCTTATCGATGCCGTCGTCGGTCAGCTGTATGGCTTTGCGTTTTTCGTCGACGGTATAATCCCTCTCCTTTTCAAGCGAGCCTGCGATGCGCGTAAAGGTGCGGTACAAATCCTCCGACTCGCCGGCCGGCGCGGAGATAATAAGCGGCGTGCGCGCCTCGTCGATGAGGATAGAGTCTATTTCGTCGACGATGGCAAAGTAGTGCCCGCGCTGGCGGAGCTCCCTCTCGCTGTACGCGATGTTGTCGCGCAAGTAATCAAAGCCGAACTCCGAGTTGGTGCCGTAGGTGATGTCGGCCTCGTACGCCTCGCGCCTCGTGCACGGCCGGAGGAATTCGTGGAACACCCTAAAGCTCCCCTCTTGGTCACGGTCTTTGTCTAAGTCGACATGGCCTTGGTCGTAGCGGTACGAGGAGTCGTGGTTGATTACGCCGACCGACATACCGAGCGCCGCATAAATTTGTCCCATCCACACCGCGTCGCGCCGAGCAAGATAATCGTTGACGGTGACGATGTGCACGCCTTTGCCGTGGAGCGCATTGAGATACGCGGGCAGCGTCGCCACCAGCGTCTTGCCTTCGCCGGTCTTCATCTCGGCGATGGAGTTATTATTTAAAACAAGGCCGCCCACAATCTGGACGTCAAACGGGCGCAATTTGACCGTGCGCCGCGCAGACTCCCGCGCGGCAGCATATGCCTCCGGCAGGAGCGCGTCTTCGGTCTCGCCCTCCGCGAGCCGGTTGCGGAATTTGTGCGTTTTTTCCTTCAGCGCCTCATCCGACAAACTCTCATAGTCGGCGGCAAAAGCGTTGACCGCGGCCACCGTCTGGGAGCTCTTGGCCATGATTTTTTGGGCAGGGTCGCCGAACAGTTTTTTGAGCGAAAACATGGAGCGATAGTACCATATTTATGCAGAAAAAACCGCCGAACAAGTCAGCGGTTTTTCCTTCGAGAAGATCACTGCTGCGGCTACAGAGCGGCAGCAGGGGCGCCTTAGCGCTTCTTCTTCTTAGCAGCTTTTCTTTTCTTTGCCATTGTTGTGCAACTACTGAGTCGCAAATTGGGCTGAGGCACCGTTCGACCGTGATTGCTTGTTCGACCTAGGACGATCAAACATCACTTCATCGATGCTCTACTCTAAGTATCGCAACAAATAGAGCTTATACAACAAAAATATCGTGCGTACTGTGGATAACTTTTTAATTTATTATTTTTACCTCCGGCTCGATTATAATTTTAAATTCGTCTTGCACGAGCTGTGAAACTTTTTTAGCAAGCCCTGCAACGTCGCTGGCGCTGCTGCCTCGCGATGCGGCAATGCAGAGCGGCTGCTTTTCGTAAACCCTGGCCCCTCCAACCGACAGCCCTTTGACCTGCAAAACATTGTCCAAAGCCCAAGCCAGCGACAACTTAACTCCGTTTTCTGCAGGAAAATTGGGAAAACCGGGATACTTCCTCACTAATTCTGCTGCTTTTTGCGCGGATACAACCGGATTAAGAAAGAACGAGCCCGCGGTCCCCTCTTTTTGTAAGTCGGGGAACTTGCCCGCGCGTATTGCAAGCACTTTCGCCCGTATTTCATCAAGGTTCGACCTTGATATTCCGGCAAGGTCTTTGTACGATGCGTTCGGCGCGCCGTTTTTATTAAGCTTAAATGCGGCGCGCAAAACTACAAAGCGACTCGACTCTTTTTTAAACCTGCTGGTGCGGTAGCCAAAGCCGCACTCGCTGTTTTGCAGGCGGACAACTTGCCCGCTTTGCGTATCAAACGCCTCGACCCATGCAAGAGTGTCTTTTATTTCGCTGCCATACGCGCCGATGTTTTGGATGGGCGCGGCGCCGACCGTGCCGGGGATGCCGGAAAGGTTTTCTATCCCCCACAAACCTTCCTGCACCGCGCGCTCCACCAACGCGTCCCAGTTTTCGCCCGCTTCTGCTATCAAAGTTTCTCCATCGCGCTCCACGCCCGTCATTTCTATTTTAATAACCAGACCGTCAAAACCCGCGTCGCTTATCAAAACGTTAGACCCTCCGCCAAGAATTAAAACCTTCAACGCCTTCTCTTTTGCAAAAGAGAGGGCTCGCACAATCTCCTTTATGTTTTGCACCCGTGCAAAATGGCGCGCCGGCCCGCCGATACAAAAAGTCGTCAGGGGAGCCAGCGGCACATTTTCTTCTACTTGCATGGCCACTATGGTAGCACAATGAAGTTCCGCGCGGTGCTGGTGGCGTTCCCCGCCGCGTCGGTAGCGGTAACCGCAAACGAGCGCGCGCCGGGCGCCGGCGAAAAAATGTACGGGCTTGTGCACGCGGATGACCCGCCGCTGTCTAGCGCGCACGCATAAGTAAGCGCGGCCGCGTCAGTAGCGGAAAATTCAAAACTTACGGGAGAGGTCGATGCGACAGAATCGCCTTCCGCAGGGCCACTGGTTATGGAAAGAACAGGCAATGTTAAGTCGACCGCGAGCATCCAGTTATAGACTACTTGGTTGTTGTATTGGTCGGTACTCGTGGCAATAATCGGGTATGTTCCCTCGGCAAGCTCGTTTCCCGCCTGTACGGCAAACGACCACAGGCCGTTGGGTGAACCGAAAGAGTATTGAATAGTATTGAGCAACAGCGTAATAGCAGCAGAAGTAAAAGATGACGTGCCGGACACCGTCGGCAGTATTTGACTGGTAGCCGAGGCGTCGAGCGAAAGTACCGGCCCCGCCGTGTCTACGATAAACCGGTAGGTGGTGCTTGCCAGCATCTCGCCGGAGGCATCCTGCGCCCCTGCAACACGGAAGAACCAAAATACCGCCGCTTCTATATTAGGAGGCGGAACGTAGGTAAAGCAAAAAGTCTTCGCGTCGCTGTCGGTGCAGTCACCAACCGTCTGCTCTGTGCCGTTGGTAAAGTCAAAGCTCTCGGTGCCGTCTTTTACCGTTGGGGCGACACTGATGTCTTCGTCAAACGTAATGACTGTGCTCCATGTCGTGGTGGTCGTCGCAACGTGAGTGGTTGCAAACGGCGATATCTGCGGAAGCACCGCTTCGTTTATGGTTACCGTAGCAACGCTTGGCGGCGTGCCGTCTGGGACTACCGGATCAGGATCAGGCGTCGGGGGTACGTCGGGGGGAGGTTCTGGTGTCGGCGATGGTGCAGGCTCTTCTTGTGCCGGCGCAGGATTTCCACCTCCGCCGCCAAAACCGGGCGAAATTTCCATGCCCTTTGGTTGAGGTATGAGAGGCTCTTGCGGCGCAGGCAGGTCAGGATTTTCCGTCTCCGCGCCCTGTACCTCGCCTTGGACCACAACCGCCAGCGCCACCGCCCCGCCTTGGTCCTCAAGCAGTCCGAATTCTCTGAGATTTTTTTCCGTAACACTCGAGCCGTACAGAGCACTCACGGCATCATGACTCCCCTGCAGGTTCGTCGTCCGCGGAGTTGGAGTTATTGTATTTAAAAAAGAACCCGCCGCCGAAGCAAAGTTGGCGGGGACTTTTGTTCCGACGTCGACGGCAAAATCCCAAGCAAAAGCAAGCGTAGGTCTTGCGACAGCTGTTACAAAATCAAAAACACCCAGAGTTGCCGCTCTCGCTTGGTACGAAATGCCTTCAGAAGGTTTGGCAAAGCAATCGCCGTCAAAATCCGCGGTTGCAGAGAGTCCTGAAATGTCGCCGCTTATTGTCGAGACAATAGTCGCGGGAGCATTTTCCAGATATACATTGCTAAAAGAATGGCCTCCATTTTCATTTGCTTGCTCTTCCGGACTTAAAACAAAGGAGGTGTTGGCGGTCAAAGTATCTTTTGGCATTGTCTGCGGGACAGTGGCAAGAGCCGCGCCCGCGCCGAACGACTCTCTAGACGGCGCGTGCTTCAGAGCTTCCCGCACTCTATTAATTACCTTATCAGTCGAGGAAGTAAGATACTGGCCGCTCCCCGCCACGTAACTCGCCGGAGTCGCGATGTTATATACCGCGATTGAGTTTTGCGAGACTCCATATTTCGTCAAATACTTGTACAGGTCGTTCGTGTAATAGGTCCCCTGCGAGTGACCGACTAAAACAACTTTTTGCGTGGTTACTTGCGGGTGGATTTGCAGCAGAATGGTCGTCAGGTCGGTGTCCCCCACGACCGACTCCCCGCTCTGATACGCCTGCTCGACAGACTTCAACAAATCCCCGACTCCCCCAATGTGCGAAGGATTGTACCCGTTGATGAATTTAATACTACGATTATTGTCGCGTTCATAAAAATCCGTTTGTAGCCTTCTTAAATCACTTTTTGCATCATCCAAACTCGTAAGTATTCCATTTACATAAACAACAGTAGCTCCGCCTTGTGTACAAGCCGCAAAAGCAGAAAACGGAAAAACCAAAAGAAATACTAAAATATAATATCGCATTCTCCTGTGCTAGGAAGGCTATAGCTTGTCATATATTTTCGGAATATATCCTCTTGATACTTTTTTCGTTGTTCTGTATTAATAACCATTTCATCTATAGAATCAACAATTTTATTATTCAAAATACAAAGCGAACCTCTCCCCTCCTCTTGTATCACCGCCACCAAAGTCTCAGAATTGTAGACATCCGTAAACTCCATCTGCAGTTCTTTTGCATATTGCAACATTGCTATCGCCACCCGCTTATTGTCTTTGTATTTTAAGTAGATAGCCCTCTCGACATCGTCGCGGATGCCGTTGCTGTTGGAGTCCACGCCAACCAAGGTCGCATTGTTTGCAGTAGCGTCCGGCTCGGGCGGCAAGTCGCCGTTTATATCGCTCCAAGTCAGTTTGTAGGCGTGGATGCGCGCAACATCAACCACGGTCTGTTTATCTCCCTCCAAAACCTGTATACGCCAAAAAAGAAGCGCGACAAAAACCACAAAAAGCCCCGCTGCTATATACAACGGCCACCGCACCCACCGCCAAACGGCGTGCAAAAACTCCTTCATATTCCGCGATTGTACCACCATAGGCTCATTTTCCTCTCCCCTTATCCCCAAATACCAGGACCGTCCTGGTTATTTTTTATTAAATCTTCAAAATCGTTCATCTCTTTAAGAAAAGGGGGCACATCGTCCCAAGCAAGAATTTTCCGCTGTGGTCGCTCCTCAAGTGTGTAATCTCGAAAACTCGAGTACGGATAAGTATTTATAAATTTCCGAGCGGCCACTACATTTTTAATTCCATTGTCTTTCCACCCCGGCTCAATAAGATCCAACATGTTCAAGTGCACATATGAAAAGATGTATCGAAAATAAGCCTCGTCTCCTACATGACTGCTCTTGAATCGCCCTTGAAAGAGTACACCGCTATGCTTGTGCTTAAGATTGAAATACATTGCATAGGCTGTCGCGACTTTTTTCATAAATACAGTGCAACCATTTTCAGTTTTTTGCCGCAATACTAGATGAAAATGATTTGGCATCAGCGAATAGGCTAAAATGTCTACGAGTGACTTATCCGCCTCTATATCAGAAAAGATTTGTATCCAGGACGGTCCTGGATATTCTTCAAGAAGATCCGCTAAACGGATACGCTCGGAATGGTTTGCTACATATAAAAGCAAGAGAAACCGGACGTAGTCCAATTCATCCACAAAAATAGTTTGTTTGTGCGCCCCTCGATTATAGATGTGGTAAGTTTCTCCGACCGCGAGGGCTGTTTTTCTCAGCATCTATTAATTTTACACCACAAATACCAGGACCGTCCTGGTTTTTGAGCAATCAAACACCGATACCAGCACCGATACCAGGACCGTCCTGGTTATTTAGGCTACTGGCCGCACTTGAGGGTGCCTTTTTCTATTTGAGACTGGAGCTGTGCCATTTCGGCGGCGGCGGCGGGCTGGATTTTGGAGATAGTTTTGAGCTCCGCGTATACATCGGGCAGTCTGCACGCCGCAAAGTATACCGACGCGAGCCCAAGATGCTGTTGTACGTCGTTGGGGCTATTTGCGACGCGAAGCTTCCACATCGCGATAGCGCGGTCGTAGAGCTTGAGGTTCATGAATGTTTGCAGGAGCTGTGCGTTATCGACTACTGCGGAGCCGAAGCGCTCAACCAAAAGCTTGTCTGCCGCGGCAGGCTGTCCGGCGTAGTAGAGCCCTGCCGCATAGAAGGTAAGAGCCGAGGTATTGTCCGTAGCGGCTTCGTATGCCTGCTTGAGGTAAACCAGCCCCTCCTGCGCGTTGCCTGCTTGTATAAGCGTGAGGCCAAGCTGGATTTGTATCTGTTGTTTGCGCGGCGAGTACTCAAGCGCCTTGCCCAGATGCTCCAAGGCGGCGGAAGTCTGGCCGAACTGCGAGAGGAAGGTCGCCGCAAAGAGCTCGAGGCGGGCGTCGCCGGGGCGCGACAGCAAGAGAGTGCTTATCGCCTCTACCGCCGTTCCAAAAATATCGATCTTGGTCTGCGGGTCTACGGAAGACTGTCCTCCTATAGATGCGGCGTATTGCAAAAGCTGTTCCGTCGTCTCCTGTATGCCGATAGGATTGCCCGGCCACGCGACTTCGCCGAGAGCCTCTTTAAAGCTCACGAGATTTTTTTTAGGATCTTTCTGCACGCCTACAACAACGCCGGCGCTGTTGCGGCCGGCCTCCTGTGTTTGAATCGCATCCACCAGCAGGCCCGCGCGCGCGAGCCCCGGCGCGTTGAGCGCCCAACCGCCGAGCAAAACGACAGCCGCCAAAACAGGCGCCGCCATTGCGAGCGTTTGGTCGTTAAGCGGTCTTGAAAGCGTGAGCGACGGCGATTGCCTGCTTGATATAGAGTGCAGGTAGGCCAGCAATAAAAAGAAATACATTCCGCTTACCAAGTTGTCGAACACAAAGATGTTGTTGAAGGCAAAGCCTGCCAAAAGCCCTAAGAGCGCCGCGCGCTCCCCTGCCGAGAGCTCGCGCGCACGGAATATTGCCAACATCATCAAAACATAGAGTGCGAGGTATAGCACAAACGCGGGGACACCGCCTGCAACGAGCCAATCGAGAAACTGATTGTGCGCGCGGTCAAACCAAGCCTCTTGGTTGTACATGCCCGGCTGATAATTTTTGTTGAAGACGAAGCTGAAGTTCTCTTGGCCCCACCCAGCAACCGGACGCTCCATGGCGCCTTGTACCGCCATCGGCCAGATGTATTTAAGGCGTGAGGTAACGGTTGTCTCGGTAAGAGATATCGATGCGAGGCGGCGGAATGCCGGAACCTCTTTGATGAAAGCGGTGTCGTGCACGGCATATATTGCTCCCGCAAAAATAACGACGAGTGCCGCCGCGCCTATGGCGATATTGCGCAGGGCGCGCGACTCCTTGCCGCGCTCGAAGAACAGCAAATACAGCGCCGCGACAACGAGACCGACGCCGAGGCCCAAAATGGCGCCGCGCGTCTCGGTAAAAAAGATGCCTGACAACTGCAGTACCAGTGCTATACCGTAGAGCGTCTGCAGGGTCGTTTTGTTATGAGAGTCCTTGGTGCGTGCAAGCATGTAGAGCGTCAAAAAGAAGTTGATGAGAAGGTACACCGCCAAGTAGGTCGCGTTGCCGAAGGTGGTGTCTGCGCGCGCGCCGCTCTGGCTTGATATCGTGGCGTAGCCCATCACTTGCATAAGCGCCCACGCGCCCTGTACTGACGCGGCAAAGATAGAAGTGTTGATGAACGCGTTCCACAGCTTGTCCGCCGAAAGCATCGCGCCGGCAACGACAAACCAAACAAATAGGTGTGTGAGCCCGACGTATCCCTCCATGCGCTCAAAGTTGCTCCAAAAGCTCTTGACCGGGTCAACCGAGAAAAAAGTCGCTACCGCCATCCACGCGACGAAAGCCAAAACAACCCACATGAGGTTGGAGACTCTCGGGCGGTACTTCGGGTCTTTAAGCGCCAACAGCGCGTAGAAGAGGAACGCCGCCTCAACCAATATGCGGAAAGCGAAGTTTTTGCCGGTAATGAAAGGGAAGAAAAGGTTCGGCCAGAACCCGCCGACTGCGACAATAAAAGG
>CAYHVJ010000005.1:0-26478 GCA_964360085.1 uncultured Candidatus Saccharibacteria bacterium | reverse complement strand
TTGAGCGCTCCTTGGCCGGCAAGCATGCCGGCATGCGCACGTACGCCATGGTCAGTCTCGGCTCTTGCTTGTTTGTCGTTATCGGCGAGCTTTCCAGTATTAAGCTCTCAATGTTTGCGGGGCTTAATCCGGTACAGATAGCCGGTTCGATTGTAATAGGTATAGGATTTATCGGCGCCGGACTCTCTGCCTTGCACGGCGAGCATCCGGAGCTAACTACCGCGTCCGGCATTTGGGTCGCGGCCGGCGTCGGCATGGCAGCCGGTTTCGGCTTTTATTCCGTTGCAACCGCTTCGGTCGTGCTTGGTTTGATTATCTTCTGGTTTTTTGCCAAGCTCGAGCACCGCATGAGCGAGCGCTACGGGATAAAACACGAGGGATAAAAAATGTTAGACTGCTCGTTGTGAGTCAGTTTTACAAACCAAACCGCAAGCCCGACTGGAACTACGGCGGGGCTAGGTGGCGCCTCTCGCGCAGCAAGATTGCGCTGTTTTTGGAGTGTGCGCGCTGTTTTTATATAGACAACAAGCTGGGCGTCGCCCGCCCGCCCGGGTTCCCGTTCAATCTCAACTCGGCGGTCGACTTTCTGCTCAAGAAAGAATTTGACGTGCATCGGGCCCATGGGACCAAGCATCCTATCCACGAGCAGTACGGAGTCGACGCAGTGCCGTTTGCGCACGCCGACATCGACACGTGGAGGGAGAACTTTAAGGGGATAGAGTACAAGCACCCAGCCACCGGCTTTACCGTTTCAGGCGCGGTAGACGACGTCTGGGTCAACCCAAAAGGCGAACTCATCGTCGTCGACTACAAATCTACCAGCAAAGATGCAAAAATCGAGTCGCTCGACGAGGAGTGGCACGACGGCTACAAGCGCCAGATGGAAATATACCAGTGGCTTCTGCGGCAAAAAGGCTTTACCGTTTCCGACACCGGTTATTGGGTATATGCCAATGCCGGCAAAGACCGCGCGGCGTTCGACGGTAAACTTGAGTTCGAAGTAACGCTCATAGCATATAAGGGCTCTACCGATTGGATAGAAAGTGCGCTGGCCAAACTTAAAAAATGCGCGGACAGTGAAGCTCTTCCTGCTCCGGCGGAGGATTGCGATTATTGCCGCTACCGGCAGTCGGTCGGTGCGGTATTACAAAAGTATGAAAAAGGTAAAACGAAGCCGCTTTTCTGAAAGGGTGTACAAAATAGTGGCGCGTATTCCGCGCGGCAAGACCATGACCTACAAGCAGGTGGCGGCGCGCGCAGGCAATCCGCGCGCTGCGCGCGCGGTAGGGACGTTGATGTCTCACAACTATGACGACAAAATCCCGTGCCATCGAGTCATCCGCAGCGACGGCAAAATAGGCGACTACAACCGCGGCGGCCCGAGCCGCAAAGTGGAGCTTTTACTCGAAGAGGCATACCGTCGCTAGTATATGGAAGTAAAGATTGAACCCAGCTGGAAAAAAGTTTTGGAGGGGGAGTTTGGCAAGGAATATTTTTCCGCTCTGACTTCTTTTGTTAAGGACGAATATAAAAAAGGGGCGGTGTATCCGCCGCCGAAGCATATTTTTAGGGCTTTCGACCTGACCACATTTAATAAAGTAAAGGCGGTGATACTCGGCCAAGACCCGTACCACGGAGCCGGCCAGGCCAACGGCTTGTGCTTTGCGGTGGGGGAAGGGGTGCCACTCCCTCCATCGCTGCAGAATATTTATAAAGAGCTTGCAAGCGACCTCGGTAAGCAGGTAAGTCAAAAAACCGGAGATTTAGAACGATGGGCCAAGCAGGGCGTATTGCTTTTAAACGCGACACTTACGGTGCGCGCCAGCACCGCGGGCTCGCATCAAAACAAAGGCTGGGAGGAGTTTACCGACGCGGCGATTAAAGCGCTCTCCGACCAGCGCGAACACGTAGTGTTTATTCTTTGGGGAAACTATGCCAAAGCCAAGGGCGCGCATATAGACCGCGCAAAGCATTTGGTTATCGAATCCGCTCACCCGTCGCCCTTCTCCGCCCGTTCAGGTTTTTTCGGCTCAAAACCGTTCAGCAAAACAAACGAATATCTAAAATCCACCGGTCAGACTCCTATAAATTGGCTGTAATACCTTATGTTATTCTTTAATTCGTACGAATAAACGAATATAATATGAGTGGTATAAAAGAAACAGAGAGGCAGTTAAAGGCTCTAGCCAACAAGCGGCGTTTGGCCGTTCTTAAATTTTTGGCCTCAAAAGAGCCGGCTTCGGTAGGTTCTATCGCTCAAGAAATAAAACTCTCTTTCAAATCAACCTCTAATCACTTACTCATTCTTTCGGCATGCGACCTTTTAGACAGAGAACAAACAAGCACCACGGTTTTATACCGCCTTACCCGCCCCGTATCTCCGTTAGTAAAAACAGTTCTTAGTATTCTCTAATTCGTACGAATTAAGGAATATTACAGAATACCGACAAAGAAAAAACCCGCCAAAAAGGCGGGGCTAACAAGATATTACCAAATTTGTGCGCGGGAGGTCGGGGAGCGGTACAGACGGTCGTCTTTTTTGAGATTAAACACTTTGTAGAAGGGTTCGAAGTTAGAAAGTGGACCGTTGATGCGCCACACATGGTCGGCGTGCGGGTCTGTCAGTGCGGCAAGCTTTCTTACTTCGGGACGCGCCTTCTCCTGTTCCATCTGGGCATAGCCCAAAAAGAAGCGCTCTTCCGGCGGGAGGCCTGCGATAATTTTTCGCCCGTTCTTTTTAAGATAGTGCTGGTATGCCTCATACGCGATAACCAGCCCGCCCATGTCGGCCATGTTCTCGCCGAGCGTCAGTTGGCCGTTGATATGTACGCCGGGCTCTACTTCAACATTGTTGGCTTGCGATACAAACGCTTTGCTTTTTTGCATAAAGTGTTTGCGGTCTGTGGGCGTCCACCAGCTTTTCATATTGCCTTTGGCGTCAAACTTTGAGCCTTGGTCGTCGAAGCCGTGCGTCATCTCGTGCCCGATGACAGAGCCGATGCCCGCGTAGTTGACCGCCGCGTCCGCATGCCGATCAAAGAAAGGCCACTGGAGTATGGCGGCCGGAAAAACAATTTCATTGAGGCTCGGATGAAAGTAGGCGTTGACTGTTTGCGGGTACATAAACCACTCGGCGCGGTCTATCGGTTTGCGCAGTTTGCTCATGTTCTTGCGGTGGTGCCACTCGGCGGCCCGCAGCATATTGCCGAAGTAGTCGTTAGGTTCTATCAGCAGCCCTTTGTATTTTTCCCATTTAGTCGGGTAGCCTATTTTGCGCGTCATGGCGCGCAGTTTGACAGTAGCTTTGCGCTTGGTGGCGGCGCTCATCCAATCGAGCTTTTTAATCCGGCTTTCGTACACATCAAACAGGTCGCTCACCAGCGCGTCCATAGAGCGCTTGGATGCTGCGGGGAAGTAGCGCTTGACGTACAGCGCGCCGAGCGCCTCGCCCACGATGCCGGTGGCGCTAAGCGCGCGGCGCCAGAGCGCGCGCATCTTTTTTTGCCCGGTCAAAACCTTGGCGTACTTAAAATTCTCTTTAACAAAACGATCAGAAAGCAAAGAGGAAGTATCGCTTAGTACGTGCCACTCAAGATATGTCTTCCACTCCTCAAGCGGAACAGTCTTGAACATTTTGCTTATTGCTTTAAAAAACTCCGGCTGTGCGACGATGAGTGTTTTAACCTTTGGCGCGTGCGTGCGGGCAAAATACGCGGCCCAATCAACGTTTGGCGAGAGCTTTTGCAACTGCGTGAGTGTAAGCTTGTGATACACCTTTTCAGAATCACGCGTGTCCTCTTTTTTCATCGACGCTTTTGCCAAAGCGGTCTCTATCTTCATGACCACTTTTTGTATGTCTTTAATACGGGCCGAATCAAAACCAGCGAGCTTCAAGAGCCTACCCATGTGTTCGACATAAGCGGCGCGGATGCGCTTTTGCTCGGGAGCGTCGAGCAGGTAGTAGTCGCGTTCAGGCATACCAAGACCTCCTTGCCACAAGTGCAGCGCGTAGCGTGAAGAGTCTTTGGAGTCCTGGTCGACCATGGTGCCCCAGCCTGCCGACACCCCGAGCACATGCAGGCGCGCGATAACCTTGAGCAAATCCTCTTTAGTTTTTATGTCGCGCACCAACAAGCGCAGAGGCGCTATAGGTCCGAGGTTGAGCTTGTTGCGGGTCTTCATGTTGATTGCCGAGCGGTAAATCCCGCTTACCAGCGGATGTCGCGTACCGGTGACTATTTTTTTGAGCTGCTGCTCCGTCCGGTACCGCAGAACAGTAAATGAGCCCCACCGCGACTCCTCGGGCGGTATTTTAGTTTTTTTGAGCCACCCGCCATTTGCATAATGATAAAAATCATCCTGCGCCCGCACCTTTTTGTCTATATTTTTTACATTAAATCCCCAGTACATAGGTGCGTGCATGGTACCAAAATTCCGTGAAGTTGGGTATGATAAAGCGCAATGACCCCGAATGAGGTTAGGGAGAAATATTTGCGGTTTTTTGAGAGCAAGGGACATACGATACTCCCGTCGGCGCCTTTGGTGCCGGAGAATGACCCTACGACGCTTTTTACCGGCTCGGGCATGCAGCCTTTGGTGCCGTACCTCCTTGGTGCACCGCATCCGGCCGGCAGCCGCTTGGCCAACTCGCAAAAATGTTTTAGGTCGATGGATATAGAGGAAGTGGGGGATAACCGCCACACAACCTTTTTTGAAATGCTCGGCAACTGGTCGCTCGGCGATTATTTTAAAAAAGAGCAGCTTGGCTATTTTTTTGAGTTTCTTACAAAAGAAATAGGTATCCCGAAAGAAAAGCTTTGGATTACTTGTTTTGAGGGCGACCCAGCGCTAAATTTGCCGAAAGACACCGAGTCGGCGGAGATTTGGAAAAGCCTCGGTATGCCGGAGAGTCATATTAAGTTTTACGGCTCAAGCAAAAACTGGTGGAGCCGCGCGGGCACTCCCGACAAAATGCCCGCAGGCGAGCCGGGCGGACCGGACTCGGAGGTGTTCTACGACTTTGGCACGCCGCACGACACAAAATTTGGCGCCGAATGCCACCCGAACTGCGACTGCGAGCGCTTCCTCGAAATCGGCAACTCGGTCTTTATGCAATACATAAAAAATCCTGATGGAAGCTTCGGCCTCCTACCAAAGCAAAATGTAGATTTTGGCGGAGGGCTGGAGCGCATCGCCGCGGCATCAATAAATAATCCGGATGTTTTTTCTACCGAGGCTTTTACTCCGCTTATTAAAAAACTTGAGGACGCGAGCGGAAAAAAGTATGGGGAAGTCGGACTTCCCCAAGGAAGTCCGACTTCCCAAACCAGAGCGTTCCGTATAGTAGCCGACCACCTGCGCGCGGCGGGGTATTTGATAGCAGACGGCGTGCTCCCCGGCAATGTGGAGCGCGGTTATGTCGTGCGTCGGCTCATCCGCCGCGCCGTGCGCTACGCCGACACACTTGGTTTTCAGCACGGACAACTCGGCGACCTGACAGGCGTCGCAGAAATAGGGGCGGAAGAAGCGCGTTTCCGCAAAACGCTAGAGCGCGGGATGAAGGAGCTCGCGCGCTTTACCGCCGGCGGGTCGCTTTCGGCGGCTGACGCATTCCAGCTCTTTACCACCTACGGATTCCCGATAGAACTAATCGCCGAGGAGGCGGGGTTGAAAGGCATTAAGCAGATAGACTTTGATGGCTTTAAAGAACTGCTCAAAGAGCACCAAAACTTAAGCCGCGCGGGGTCGGAACAAAAGTTTAAAGGCGGTTTGGCTGATACCTCGGAAAAAACGACCCGCCTCCATACCGCGCACCACCTTTTACTCAAAGCGCTCCAGATAGTGCTGGGGCCCGAGGTGCATCAGCGCGGCTCTAACATCACGCAAGAAAGACTACGTATCGACTTTAGCTACGGGCAAAAAATGACCGCGGAACAGAAAGCGGGGGTGGAGCGCATCGTGAACGAAAAAATAAAAGAAGATTTGCCCGTCGTGCGCACTGAAATGGCGCTGGCCGAAGCGGAAAAATTACACGCAGAGCACGAGTTTGGGGCAAAATATCCGGAGCGGGTCTCTGTCTATTCCGTCGGCTCCCTCGAGTCGGCCTTTTCTATAGAGTTCTGCGGCGGCCCGCATGTGCAGCACACCGGCGAACTCGGTGTCTTTAAAATTCAAAAAGAAGAGGCGGTAGCGCAGGGAATACGCAGAATAAAAGCGGTGCTAGAATAACTGAATGAAGACCGTTCTTATACTCGACGTGGAGAACGGCTCTGTCGGTTCGGCGCTGGCGCGGCTCTCGCCCGACAAGCAGCCTAAACTCTTCGGCGAGATGCGTTCGCACGCGCCGCTGGGGCTCCGTGTCACCGGCGCGCTTTTGTCGGCAAACATAAAAAAGGCCGCCGCAAACGCAATACGGCACGCCGGCGAGATTGCGGCACGCATGAGGATGCATCCTAAGACTGCGCTTCTTGGCCAAGTGGGCTCAGTAGCGGTTTTTTTGGCTCCGCCGTGGGGCAAGCCGAATTTAGAGGGAGGAAGACCAGACTTTATGCCTGAGATGTCGCGCTATTTGCGCGGCGAGCTCGATGCCGTTTTTGAGGATGCGCCGGTGTCGTTTTATACATCCGCCGGCGCAACGGCGTTTAGCGTGCGTTCTTTGTTTGCGCCAGAGCCTTGTTTGGTTTGCAATATTACCGGCGAAGTATCAGAGCTTATGCGCATGGACAACGACGGCGTGCGGGCGCACGCGACCTTTCCATCAGGCTCAAATGCGCTCCTGCGCACTCTGCGCACGCACGGCGGACTCTCCGAAGCTGAAGCGCGTTCGGCGGCACGGCTCCCGTTTGGAACTAGGCACATCAAAGAACCCTTCCGCGCGGCGGCGGGGGAGTTTGCCGGCCATTTTAAAAACGCGGTCAAAGAACTTTTGAGCCCGGGCGACATACTGCGCGTGCGGGTTATCGGCGCGGAACCGGCGGGAGAATGGTTTGCCCGAGCACTCGCTGCAGACGGGTCGCTTGCCGAATTATTTCCCGACGGGGGAGAGGTGCGCGCGCTCCGGTCGCATCACCTAACAGCGCACATCGAGGCGCACGCGGAAGTTCCGGACTTGCTGTTGATGCTTGACGCACTTTTTGCGGACAGTGGGGTATAATATAAGCGCATATGAGAGACATACGAAATTCGCACGAAGATGCCGGAGAAAAGTCTATCCGCAATATACCCCTGCACCGCCGCGCCAAGCACGCAGCCGACCACAGCCATCACGATGATATTGTCGACATTCCCCGCCGCCGCCACCGCATGCCGAAGAAACTTTGGCTTATAGCGCTCGGCGTGGTTGCGGTCTGCGCAATCTTCGGTATTTTGATTTCTACCGTCTTCGCGGGCGCGACTATTACCGTATACCCGCGCACGGAGACGATAACCCTTCCGGCGTCTCTTTTAGCCGAACCTAACGCGCCGGTTGGAGTACTTCCTTATCAAACAGTCTCGGTTACCCGCTCTGCCAGCGTTTCGGTACCCGCATCCGGCACAAAAATGGTCTCGCGCCCTGCAAGCGGCGTGCTTACAATCAGCAACAGCTTCAGTTCGGCAAGCCAGCGCCTTATTGCAAACACTCGCTTTGAGGCGGAAGACGGCAAGATTTACCGCATACGCGACTCCGTGACGGTTCCGGGGGCGACAGGAACCGGCCCGGCGCAGAAACCCGGCACCGTAAGCGCCACCGTGTACGCCGACTCTCCGGGTCCCGGCTACAATAAATCCGCAGGAGAAACCTTTACCATCCCCGGCTTTAAAGGAAGCCCGCGCTACAGTAAGTTTTCCGCTAAATCCGACGGGGCTATTTCAGGAGGATTTACCGGCGACGAGCCCGCGATAGCCGACAGCGACCTTGCGGCCGCCAAAACCTCTCTGCAGCAAAAACTCGACTCCGACGTGCGCGCCGCCGCGACGGCCGAGATTCCTGACGGTTTTATTGCGATCCCGGGAACGCTCGAAGTTTCGTTTATGGGCCTCACACAGACGCCGGCCTCCGACAAGACCACCACCATAAGCCAAAGCGCGACAGCCACCGGTGTCATTGTCCGTCAAAGCAACTTGGCAAGCGCTATTGCCAGGAGCGAAGTAGACCAATATCAAGGAGAGGCAGTGCTCTTCGGCGATGCATCCACCATGGATATATCAATCGAGCCTAACAGCAAACGCCAGGACGGCGCTATTACGCTCGCGCTTAAAGGAAAGGCGGTTTTAGTGTGGCAGTTTGACAAAAGCGCGCTCCTCCAAGCACTTGTCGGCAAGGGTAGAGCGGAGTTGGAAGACTTGATAAAGCCGTTCCAGCCGGCGATAGACAAGGCCGATGTCAGCATCCGCCCGTTCTGGCAAGGCAAATTCCCCTCTGACGCAACCAAAATCACCATAAAGGTGTCAAGTGGCAAATAAGGTAAAAGCCCGTTGCCCCGACGCCTTGGTCGGGGAGCCGACCCAGGGGCGTCGGCTTTGACATCCTTTTAGCCTTAGGTTAGGATAAGTAACGTCGTTAATGGATAGCAAAGCACCAGAAATACAGGGCGTCGTTGAGGATGCTCTGCCTAACACGTTGTTCAAAGTCTCTTTGGAGAGCGGCGAGGTAGTGTTGTGTTATCTTGCAGGCAAAATGCGGCTTCACCGGATTAAAGTGCTGGTCGGGGACAAGGTCCTCCTCAAACTTGATCCGTACGGCGGCAAGGCCCGTATCACACGGCGATTGTAAAAATGAAGGTTAAGTCGTCTATACACGCGCGTTGCGCGACGTGCAAAATGGTCCGTCGTAAGGGGCGGATTTATGTCGTGTGCCAGAATCCGCGCCACAAACAGCGCCAAGGATAATCATGAGAATTTCAGGCATTACCATTCCTAATAAACGCGCCGTCTTTGCATTGACGGCTCTGTACGGTATCGGCCCCTCCCGCTCGGCCGCCATACTTACCGCCGCAAAAATCGATTTGCAAAAGAAGGCGGACGAGCTCACCGCCGAGGAGGAGAATGCGATCCGCAAACAGCTCGAGGGGCTCAAGCTCGAGGGCGATCTTAAGCGCGAAGTGTCCGGCAACATCAAGCGGCTAAAAGACATCGGCGCGTACCGCGGAGTGCGCCACACAAAACGCTTGCCGACCCGCGGCCAGCGCACCAAGACAAACTCGCGCACCGTGCGCGGCAATGTCCGCAAGACTATGGGTTCCGGCCGCCGCAAGGAAAGCAAGACATAAAATATTTCAATAGTTAAAGATTTAAACATGGGAAAGAAACGAGTAATCAAAAAAGGCGACGACAAGGGAGCATCCGGCTCGGCCTCTTCGGCACGCTCCGGCAAGCGCAAGCTCGACACCGGTATACTCTTTGTTGAGGCGACTTTTAATAACACCAAAATAGCCTTAGGCGACAAGTCCGGCAACATTGTTACTTGGTCGTCCTCAGGCTCTCTCGGATTTTCGGGCGCCAAAAAGGGCACGCCGTTTGCGGCCGCAAAGGTCGGCGAGCTTGTCGGCGACCGCGCCGCCGCCATGGGAGTAAAAGATGTTTCAGTCGTCGTCTCGGGCGTCGGCGCAGGACGGGAATCCTCGATACGCGCCTTCTCGACCAAAGGCATCCAGATTACCGCAATCAAAGACATGACTCCGGTGCCGCACAACGGACCCAGGCCTCCTAAGGCTCGTAGAATATAGAGCCTTAGGAGGCAAATTAAAAAGACGCCAAAAAAAATATGCTATTAGGACCAAAATATAAAATCTGCAAGCGACTCGGCGCTTCCGTATTTGAGAAGTGTCAGACACAAAAGTTCCAGCTGGCCGAGGCGCGTGCTCCGCGCAAGGTGGCTCGACGCCGCGGGGGCAGCGACTTCGGCGTACAGCTGCTCGAAAAGCAGAAAGCCCGCTTTACCTACGGCCTCTCCGAGAGCCAGTTTTCCCGCTACGTGCATGAGGCGATGGAAAAGAAAGGCAAGGACTCAATTATGGGGCTCCTCACGCGCCTTGAGTCGCGCCTCGACAACGTCGTCTATCGCGCCGGCCTTGTGAAGACCCGCCGCGCCGCGCGCCAAATGGTCGGCCACGGCCACATCCTTGTCAACGGACGCCGCGTCAACGTACCGTCTTTTAAAGTAGAAAAAGGCATGGCCGTATCCGTACGCCCCGAGAGCCGCGACAGCACTCTCTTTGCAAATCGCTCTGAGGTGATGGCAGAGACCAAGGCGCCGCAGTGGATGAAGTTTGACGATCAAGGGTTCGCCGCCAAGATAGAGGCGGATCCGACCATCGGGGAGGGTGAGGCGCCGTTTAGCGCGCCGGTAATCATCCAGTTTTATAGTCGTTAATTATTAATTATAAGAATATCGATTGAGTTATGATGGAATATTCTATTACACTGCCCAGCAAGCCCCGCGTGGTTTCTGAGGCCGAGTTCGAGGGCGTTTATGAGATAGATGGGTTGTATCCCGGCTACGGACACACGCTCGGCAACTCGCTGCGCCGGATTATCCTCTCCTCGCTTCCGGGCGCGGCTGTCACCTCGGTTAAAATCGAAGGCGTTGAGCATGAATTCTCAACAATCTCGGGCATTAGGGAGGACGTAGTCACTATATTGCTTAACCTCAAAAAACTCCGCTTCGAAATTTTGACGGACGAGCCTCAGACTATTGCACTTTCGACCAAGGGCCCGAAAAAAGTCTCCGGCGGCGATTTGACGCTCCCCGGACAAGTCCGCCTGCTTAACCCGAACTCCTACATCTGCGAGATAACAGACAAAACCGAGCTTAAGGCGGAGTTCCATATCTCACGGGGCTTGGGCTATGTGTCGCGCGAATCGCACAAAAAGGACCGCGTCGAAATAGGAGAGATATCGGTCGACGCAATCTTTTCCCCGATACGACGCGTCAACTACGAGGTGGAAAATATGCGCGTCGGCGACCGCACCGACTTTAACCGCCTGCGCATATCCATCGAGACAGACGGCACGCTCACGCCAAAAGCGGCTCTCGAGCAGTCAATTGAAATAATGATTACCCAGCTTAAGGCGGTGGTCGGCTTCCGCGAGGAGCCTCAAAGCGAAGCCGGCGAAAAAGAAACCGCAAACGCCGCCGCGCCTATGGTTGACTCGACCGAAGCGATGAAAACCCGTGTCGAGGACCTAGAGCTCTCCTCGCGCACCGTTGCATCGCTGGAGAAAGCCAACATCCGCACCGTCGGCGGGCTCGCCCGCAAAAAGGAGGCCGACCTGGTTGAGATAGAAGGCCTCGGGCCAAAGTCAATCCAAGAAATCAAGCGCGCTTTGGCGAACTTCGGCATCGTGCTTAAATAGCCTGCTATTTAAGCAAATACAAAAGAAATAATCCTATGAGACACGGTAATGTAAACAGAAAATTCGGACGGGAGAGGGGCCAGCGCGCCGCTTTGCTCAAGTCGCTTGCCCGCTCGCTCATACTGCGCGGCAAAATGACTACCTCTTTGGCCAAAGCTAAAGAAATCCGGCCGTTGGTGGAGAAGATGATTACTAAAGGCAAGAGTGCCACGCTCGCCAACCGCCGCCTGCTTATATCGCAGCTCGGCGACTACGCAACAGTCGCCAAGCTCTTTAAAACCTCCGCAACCTACAAAGACCGCACCGGCGGATACCTGCGCATTACCAAAATGGGTCCGCGCGCGGGAGATGCCGCACAGATGGCCGTAATTGAATTCGTATAAAACTGTATGATTACCATTGATGCACAAGACAAGACTCTCGGACGCGTAGCCAGTGCTGCGGCTAAAGCGCTGCTCGGCAAACACAAAACCACTTTTGTTAAAAACCAAATAGTGGGGGAGGAGGTGACCATTCTTAATGCCACCAAAATAAAAATTACCGGCAACAAGCAGGAGGCAAAGACATACTTGCGCTACTCAGGCTACCCGGGCGGGCAAAAAGAGGAGAGCTATGCTATGTTGACTGCTTCGACAGAGATAGGGAAGGCGCGCCGTGGCCACAAAGAGGCCATCCGCCGCGCAATACTGGGTATGCTCCCCAAGAACAAGCTCCAGACCCGCCGCATAAAACTTCTCACCATCAAGAATTAGTATGGCTACTAAAGAAAAAATTGCAGAGAAATACATTGCCGCAACCGGCCGCCGCAAGACGGCTATTGCCCGCGCGCGCATTACTCCGGCTACCAAAATGACCGTCGTCGTCAACGGCAAGGATGTAAACGACTACTTCCCCACGCCGGCACTGCAGATGGCGGCGCTTGAGGCCTTTCTTAAGGTCGGCCTTACTACGCAGTTCAACGTTTCTATAGTAGTTAAGGGCGGCGGCATTGCGGGGCAGGCTATCGCCGTGCGCCATGCTATCTCGCGCGCGCTTATCGAGTACGACATCAACCTGCGCGGCGCTTTGAAGAAAGAAGGATTCCTCAAGCGCGACCCGCGCGCCAAAGAGCGCCGCAAAGCAGGCTTCGTCAAAGCCCGCAAGCGCAAGCAGTGGAGTAAGAGATAACGATTTATGGATATACCCGAAGAAGAGTTTGTTTCTGAAGAAGAAGCCGACGGCGGGCCCGCTGCTCTTAAACGCCTGCGGGAGAAGCTCAAAAAAGCCATAGAGGAAAAACAGGAGTATTTGGAGGGCTGGCAGCGCGCGCGGGCGGACTTGGTCAATTACAAAAAGGAGACCGCCATGGGACACGGAGAGTCGCAGGAGCGGATTTTGGCCGGCTTTATCGAAGAGATGCTCCCAGCGCTCGACGTGCTTGAACTTTCGGTCAAACACCACGGCACTCCCGAGCTCGAAATGTTGCAGCAACAATTCCTCGGTTCGTTAAAAAAGCTCGGTATAGAAAGATTTGGAGCGATAGGCGAGGACTTTGACCCGCGCAGGCATGAAGCGCTGGCAAAACGGGGCGAGGATCATAAAGTTGAATCGGTTGAGCGATCTGGGTATAGTGTAGGCGACAAAATTATCAGACCGGCGCAGGTAATTATCTAACTCAAAATTATATGGGAAAAATATTAGGCATAGACTTAGGCACCACTAACTCCGCTGCGGCGATAGTGCAGGGCGGCGAGCCTCGCGTGCTCGAAAACGCGGAAGGCGCGCGCACCACCCCCTCGGTGGTCGCTGTGTCCAAAACCGGCGAGCGCTTGGTCGGTCTTATTGCCCGGAGGCAAGCCGTTACCAACCCGAAAAATACGGTCTACCAGATAAAGCGTTTTATCGGTCACAATTTTGACGAAGTGTTGGTCCAAAAAGACAAAGCTTCCGTGCCTTTCGAAATGCGCAAAGCCGTGAACGGCGGAATAGAGGTCAAACTTGGTGATGCATGGGTACGCCCCGAGGAAGTATCGGCACAGATATTGGGCAAGCTCAAAGCCGACGCCGAAAAGCGCCTGGGAGAGACTATCACCGAGGCGGTTATTACCGTGCCCGCCTACTTTAACGACGCACAGCGCGCTGCTACCCGCGACGCGGGCAAGATTGCGGGGCTCGAGGTCAAGCGCATTATCAACGAGCCGACCGCGGCGGCGCTTGCGTACGGATTTGATAAGAAAAAGGATGAGAAGGTGGTGGTCTTCGACTTCGGCGGAGGCACCTTCGATGTCTCCGTGCTCGAAGTGAGCGCGGACGTGATAGAGGTGCGCTCCACCGACGGCGACGCGCATCTGGGCGGCAAAGATATAGACCAAAAAGTAATCGACTGGCTCGCGGTCGAATTCCAAAAAGAGTCGGGCATAGACGTGCGCAATGACGCGCTTGCCCGCCAACGCCTCGACGAGGGCGCGGAGAAGGCCAAGATAGAGCTCTCGACCTCGATGGAGACCGAGGTAAACATCCCCTTTATTACCTCCGACGCCAGCGGCCCGCGCCACCTGTTGGTTAAGATGTCGCGCTCCAAGCTCGAAGAACTGACGCAAGAGTACATTGACCGCGCGCTGGCTATTACCAAACGAGCCATGGAAGCGTCGCCGTTTAAAATCAGCGACATCAACGAGGTTATCCTCGTCGGCGGCCAGACCCGCATGCCGGCCCTGCAGGCTGCGGTTGAGAAGTACTTCAACAAAAAGCCGAACATGAGCGTAAACCCCGACGAAGTGGTGGCCATAGGCGCCGCCATCCAAGGCGGGATACTCGGCGGCGAGGTGCGCGACGTGCTCCTGCTCGATGTTATACCGCTCTCCCTCGGCATCGAGACCATGGGCGGCGTAGCAACCAAGCTCATCGACCGCAACACCACTATCCCGACCAGCCGCTCGCAAGTTTTTTCGACCGCGGCTGACAACCAAACCTCGGTAGAAATCCACATTACGCAAGGTGAGCGTGCCATGGCCTCGGACAACAAATCCTTGGGCCGCTTTGTGCTCGATGGTATCCCGCCCGCGCCGCGCGGCCTGCCGCAGGTGGAGGTTACCTTCGATGTTGATGCTAACGGCATTTTGAGCGTTAAAGCCAAAGACAAAGCCACCAACAAAGAGCAGTCCATCCGCATCGAGGCAAGCTCCGGTTTGGCCGACGCCGACATCGAGCGTATGCGCAAAGAGGCCGAGGCAAACGCCGATACCGACAAAAAGAAAGTGGAGCTGGTAGAGGCCCGCAATATGGCCGACCAGGCCGTATACGCCGCTCGCAAAGCGCTCGGCGATAACAAAGACAAAATCCCGATGGAGCTTGCGACCACAATAAACGAAAAAGTATCAGCACTTGAAAACAAGAAGGGGAGCGACGACCTCGCGGCTATCAAAACCTCAACAGAAGAACTCTCCAAAGAATTGTCTAAAGTGTACGAAGCAGTACAAAAGGCTTCCGGCACTCCGCCAAAAGACACGCCTCCCGGCACACAATCTGCTCCAAGTGACAATCCGGAACAGAAGCAGTAGAATAGGCACATGTCAGCCAAACGGGACTATTATGAACTGCTGGGGGTGCAAAAAAGCGCTACTAAAGAAGACATAAAAAAAGCGTTCCACAAACTGGCGCACAAGTTCCACCCCGACAAAAAGGAGGGCGACGCGGACAAATTTAAAGAAGTGTCCGAGGCGTACTCGATATTGAGCGACGACAAAAAGCGCGCCGAATACGACTCCTATGGCCGCGTGTTCGGCGGCCCTTCGACAGGTTCAGGACAAGCGGGCTTTGGCGGAGCGGGGTTCGACTTTTCCCAGTTCCAAGACGCCTTCAACCAAGGCGGTTTTGACATGGGCGACATCTTTAGCGACTTTTTTGCCGGCGGCGGCGGGACAAGGGGCAAGTCGAGAGGCCGCGATATTTCTATCGACTTGGAGATATCCTTCCGCGACTCGGTCTTTGGCGTCAAGCGCACGGTGCTCTTGGCCAAAACAGGCCTCTGCGACACCTGCAAGGGCTCCGGCGCGGCCAAGGGGAGCGAGGTCATTACCTGCACCCACTGCAACGGGCAAGGCAAGGTGCATGAGACCACGAACTCCTTCTTCGGTACCGTAACCATGGTCCAGCCGTGCCGGCACTGCAAAGGCAAGGGCAAAATTCCTAAGGAAAAATGCCACACCTGCCGCGGTGAGGGCATCTACAAAAAACAGGAGGAAATTGAAATTAATGTACCGGCCGGCATCGACGGTGGTGAGATGATACGGCTGACCGGAATGGGCGAGGCGGTGGCAGACGGCATCGCGGGCGACCTGTATGTCAAAGTGCACGTGCAAACGGACGCGCGGTTTAAAAAAGACGGGCCGAATTTGGTTACCGAGCTTTCGGTCAAACTTTCCGACGCGCTCTTGGGGAGCAGCTACAAAATAGAGACACTCGACGGGCCGGAGATGCTGGACATCCCGCAGGGCGTAACTCACGGCGAGACCCTGCAGATAAAAGGCAAAGGTGTGCCCATGGGCTCGAGGGCCAAGCGCGGCGACCTCTATGTCCGCATAAAAATAAACCTGCCGAGCAAACTCTCCCGCAGCGCCAAAGCTCTTATAGAAAAATTAAAAGAAGAGGGGATATAGTATAATTAAAATATGACTACCGAATTAAAAAATATACTAAAAAGGGTCGAAAAGTGGCCTAAAAAAAGACAGGAGGATGCTGTCCGTATACTGGAAACAATGGATGAGCAGAGCGAAAGGCGATATTATCTGACTTCCGAACAAGTAAAAGAAGTTAAAAAAACGCAACAGGCTATACGGTCGGGTAAAATGAAGTTCTTGACTGAAAGGGAGGTTACAAACATGTGGAAATCTCTCGGGCTTTAGCATGAGGTTAAAATACGCACCACCCGCAAGACGACAGTTTGAGGTTATTTCAGCATATTTGCGTGAAAATGCTCCCGAATATGCAGTGGAAGTAGTAGCTAAAATCCGCGCAGCGGCTGAGCGACTTTTGGTTTTCCCTTACATTGGACACGGTGGAATGGCTCCACACACTTATGAAATCATCGTCCATAGGTTGCCTTACATTATTGTCTACGAAATCACTGAAAAAGAAATTCATGTACTCGGCATCTACCACGGCAGACAGGGCCGATAAAAAACGCGCCGATCTCTCGGCGCGCTACTGTTTCGCCCTACAGAATTATCACTTCTGTTTCTTTTCCATCTTTTTCACGTAAAAAGATTTTTACGTTTGGGTCTGACAAAGCTTCCAGAACCTTGATGGCATTACGGATGATTTCGCTGTCCGAGGCACCACCGCGCTTTTCCTTTAGTTTCTCAAGGCGGTCCACAAAACTTTGCGGAAGGGTAAAATTTTTGCGAACTGACCTATTCTCCGAGTTATCACTCATTTTCACGGCTCCTCTGTTAAATCTTAGGCAGACTTTCTAAACTACAAGATACACCACTCCGTTCATAAAAAGCAAGTGTCTTATTGACTTTAAAAACAAGGCTTTTATTGGTACTATTGTCTGCATGGTAGACACTAAAAAACGCTTGCTTACCGGCATACAGTCTTCCGGCCAGCTCCATATCGGCAACTACCTTGGGGCGCTGAAGCCTTTTGTAGAGTCCTACGACAAGTACGAGAGCATGCTGATGGTCGCCGACTATCACGCACTCACCTCGCTGCGCGACGCAACGGCGCTGCGCGAGAATATTATCGACGTCGTCGCCGACTATGTCGCGGTAGGGGTTAACCCCGCGCAGGCGACCATTTTTAAACAATCCGACGTGTTGGAGCACACCGAGCTTGCGTGGATATTTGAGTGCTTGGTGACCGTGCCGTTCCTAAGCCAAGCGCACGCTTTTAAAGACAAAGTTGCCAAAGGTTTGGAGGCTAACGCCGGCTTGTTTAATTACCCGATGCTTATGGCGGCGGATATTCTGCTGTACGACAGCGATGTGGTGCCGGTTGGCGAGGACCAGCGCCAGCACATCGAGTACGCGCGCGAGGCCGCGGCAAAATTTAATACTGCTTACGGAGATACTTTTAAAGAGCCTAAAGAAATGATACTTAAAGGCGTGGGCACCGTGCCGGGCACTGACGGTAAAAAGATGAGCAAGAGCTACAACAACACTATTCCGCTGTTCGGTACCGACGAAGCTATCCGCACGACCGTTATGTCCATCAAAACCGACTCCACTGCCGTGGGCGCGCCGCTCAACCCCGCTACGGACATTACCTTCCAGCTCCACCAGCACTTTACCCCCAACCTCGCCGAAATTCAGAAGCGCTACCAAGACGGCACAATAGGGTATAAGGAGTCCAAAGAGCTGTTGGCCAACAACATCATCGCGACCATTGGCCCCATGCGCGAACGCCGAGCAGCGCTCAGTCGCGAGGCGGTCATTCAAATCCTCAAAGATGGCGCCGAGGTGGCGCGCGCACAAGCGTCGGCCAAAATGAAACTCGTACGCGAGAAAATCGGCGTAGCGTTGTATTAATTTATGGAACGGACACTTATCGGCGATTTGGCGGGGAAGAAGGGCGAGGCCGTGCTTATACAAGGCTGGGTAAGCGTGCGGCGCGACCAGGGCAAGATGGTGTTCTTTGACTTCCGCGACCGCTCGGGCGCGGTGCAGGGCGTGGTACTGCCGAAGTCGGAAGCTATAGAAACCGCCAAGGAAGTGCGCAACGAGTACGTGGTGTCGGTGGAGGGCAAAGTAAATGCCCGGCCGGAAAAGAATATTAAAGAAGGGGTACTTAACGGCGACATCGAGCTGGAAGTTACAAAAATAGAAATTATTTCCAAAGCCGAAATCCCGTTTGAGTTGGGGAGTGAGGTCAACCTCGATACTTACCTTGACCATATGCCTTTTACACTGCGCTGCGAAAAAGCCAAGCAAATATTTAAAGTACAGGAGGCGATTATACAGGGCTTCCGCGACGGCATGAAGGCGCAGGACTTTGTCGAGTTTCAGGCGCCGGCCATTGTGGGCAGCGACGCCGAGGGCGGAGCGGCGGCGTTTAAGGTTAACTACTACTACGACCAAAAAGCATTTTTGGCGACCAGTCCGCAAATCTACAAACAGATAATGGTGGGTGTGTTTGAGCGCGCGTTTACGACACCAAAAATATTCCGCGGCGAAAAGCATTCCACCAGCAGGCACCTCAGCGAGTACTCGTCGCTCGATTTTGAGATGGGTTTTATCAAAGACCATACGGACGTGATGGCCGCGCTCGAGCGCACGATGCGCCTCATTGTCGACAAGGTCGGCTTGGCCGTCGCGATGCCCGAAAAAATTCCGGTACTCAAACTGCGCGAGGTGCAAAAAATACTCGGCGTCTCAACCGACGAGCCGGACCTCGAGCCCGAGCATGAGCGCGCGATAGGCGAGTGGGCGCTTAAGGAGCATGGCTCGGATTTTATTTTTGTGACGCACTATCCGGTGAGCAAGCGGCCATTTTATACGTATGAGGACGAGAGCGACAAAGGCTATACCAAAAGCTTCGACCTCCTCTTCCGCGGGCTCGAGATTACGACCGGCGGCCAGCGCATCCATAATTACGACAATCTGGTTGCGGCGGCCAAAGCCAAAGGCCTTGACCCTAAAAACTTTTCCTTCTACCTAGAGGCCTTCAAAGTTGGTATGCCGCCACACGGCGGCTCAGCTACCGGGCTCGAGCGCTTGACCGCTCGCATGCTCAATCTCCCCAACGTCAAAGAAGCAACGCTCTTCCCTCGCGACCTCAACCGAATCGACACTCTTTTATCAACCGACAAAAAATCTGAGTAATGAAACTCCAATACAAGGTAGGGAGGGGAGCCGTTAAAATACGCTTTATTCCCGGCTCTTTAAACCTTTTTGACGGTAAGCGGTTGTCGGTAGCCTATGGGGATAAAAAACCTCTAAGCCGTCGCAAATTTGTTTTGACCATGCGCAAGATTGTTGCTACCGCCAAGGCCAACAAAGTTAAATCTATCGCCGCTGACTACGCCGACCTCAAAGCGCTCGCGCCAAAAGAGATGGGAGAGTACGAGCTTGGCCGCGTCGCCGGCACGGCGTTTCTTATGGCCGACTACGAGCACACCACGTACAAAACCAAACCAAAAGAAGGTTGGAGCCAGATAGAAATCGCAGCGATTATTAAAACTCCCGAGGCCGGACAGGAAGGATTTTCCGACGGCTTGATTATAGCAACCGAAGTCAACGCAGCGCGAGAGCTCGCAAATACTCCTGCAGGCGACATGACTCCCAAATTACTCCTCGCAGCTACAAAAAAAGCTGTCAAAGGCACTAAAGTCAAAGTGAAATCGCTCAACATGGCCCAAATGAAAAAGATCGGCATGGGTGCGATTGTGGGTGTCGGCAAAGGGGCTCAGGACAAGCCTGAATTTATCATCATGGAATATTGGGGTGCCAGCCCTTCAACAGGCTCAGGGCGACAAGCACCTGTGGTGCTTGTCGGCAAGGGCGTTACGTTTGACTCCGGAGGGCTGCAAGCCAAAGGAGGCGACCATATGTACGAAATGCACATGGACATGTCGGGGGGTGCCGCGGTCATACATTCAGTCGTATTGGCGGCAAAACTTAAACTTAAAGTAAACGTAATCGGGCTTATCCCCGCGGTAGAAAACACGACCGGTCCGCAGTCGATGCGCCCGGGCGATATCTTGAAGTCGCTCTCCGGCAAAACTATCGAGATACTCCACACCGACGCCGAGGGTCGCGTCATTTTGGCCGACGCGATAACCTACGCCAAGCGATACAATCCAGCCATAGTTGCAGACGCGGCGACCCTTACGGGCGCAGCTCTGACCGCCTTCGGCGAGCATGCTAACGCCTTTATGACCAACGAGACGCCCATGATTATGGACTTTATGGAGCTGGCCGAGGAGAGCGGCGACTATATGTGGCCGATGCCGTTGTGGGAGGAGTACGATTATATTGTTAAAGGACGCTTTGCCGACGTGCCGAACATCCCCGCAACAGGCAACAGCCGATACGCCGGCGTTATAGGCGGAGGCAAGTTTTTGGAAGTCTTTGCCAAAGAGCTGGACTGCCTGTGGATACACCTCGACATCGCACCCAAAATGACCGCCGCTCCCGACGAGCACTTGGCTAAAGGCGCCGCGGGTTCACCTGTAAGATTTTTCTTGGCACTCATTGAAAAATATGCCCATTAGTGTAAAAACGCCCGTCTACGAAGGGCCGCTCGAGGTCCTGCTGGAGCTTATAGAAAAAAGAAAACTCCTGATAAACGATATCTCGCTTGCCTCGGTCACTGATGAGTACATTGCGCGGGTAAACAGCATGCCGCATCTGCCGGTGGGGGAGACGGCCGAGTTCATATCGCTCGCCGCAACACTCCTGCTTATCAAATCCCGCTCGCTCCTGCCGAACCTGCAACTGTCCGACGACGAGTCCCGTGACATTAAAGAGCTTCAGTACCGACTCGCTCTCTACCAGCTCATTAAAGAAGCCTCAGGCAATCTTCCGAGGTTAAACCTCCCGATGTTGTACGAAGGTACGCCGCGCGAACTTGAGCCGCTCTATATACCGGATCCTTCGGTAACTCCCTTTGGGCTGCGGAGTGCGGCTCAAACCCTGATAGACGGCTTCCCCGCGACGCTTATCCTGCCTAAGGTCGAGGTCAAAAAAATCGTTTCGCTCGAAGATATGATAGATAAGCTTGCCGCGCGGATCTCAAGCGCTTTTAAAATGAGCTTTAAAGAATTCAGCGGCAAAAAGGAGCGCGGCGAAGTAATAGTCGGATTTTTGGCGCTGCTCGAACTGGTGAAGCAGGGTATAATTAAAGCCGAGCAGGAGGCGCACTACGGGGACATAACCCTGGAGCCGGATTCTGTTTCTACCCCAAATTATGGACGGACAAATTGAAGCATTGCTGTTCGCGCTTGGGAGGCCTCTTAGCCGTATGGAACTGCAAAAAATGCTCGGCGCTTCAGTTCAAGAAATTGAAGAGGGCATCAAAACACTGGCCGGAAGGCAAGGCGGGGTAACGCTTGTCGATGACGGCGTGGAAGTGGAACTCCGGGTAGGCGCTCAACACTCCACGCTTATAGAAAAGATCCGCAAGGAGGAGTACAGCCGCGACATCGGCAAGGCTGGGCTGGAGGCGCTGGCGGCAATTTTATACGGCCCCCTGCCTGCCGGCAGGCAGGGCTTGACGCGCAGCGAGATTGACTTTATCCGCGGAGTCAACTCAAGCCAGACTCTGCGCACGCTCACCTTGCGCGGGTTGGTGCGCAAAGTGCCGAACCTAAAAGATGAGCGCTCTTTTTTATACGAACCTACAACCGAGCTTCTTGCTCAACTTGGCGTTTCGCGCGTGCAGGACCTGCCCGACCACGGGCAAGTGCGCCAAAAACTGCAGCAGCTTGAGGAAGCATACCGCCAAAAACAATCAGAATCATGAGTATATTTATTAAACATACTTCTCTCGGTATTTTGGCGGCGGTACTGACGCTCGGCGCTTTCGGCGCAGGGGCGTACGGCGCGGGTGCGCTTAACCAAGACGGCCAAGCGGCAGCTGCCGCGGAATTTAAAATTCCTTCCGTAACACTGCGCAGTGACGCGCTCGCGGCCAAGTCGGCGGTACTCTACGACATAGGCACCGGCCGCGTTCTATACCAAAAAAACGCGTACGAGCAGGTTCCGCTGGCATCACTTACAAAACTGATGGCGGTACAAACCGTGCTTTCGGTTAAATCACCCGATACTCCGGTGCAGATTAGGCGCAGTGACCTGAGCCCCTCAGGAGACTCGGGGTTTGTGGTCGGGCAGACGGTAAAACTGGGCGACCTTATCAAATTTGCGCTGGTGGCATCGAGCAACGACGCCATGGAGGCTGCCGCCGCAAGCTTAGGCGACGAATCTATAAATAAAATGAACGAGGCCGCGGCGGCCATGGGGCTCACAAAGACGCATTTCTTTAACGCGACCGGGCTTGATATAAGCAAGACCGCCTCCGGCGCGTACGGCTCGGCGTATGATGTGGCGCGCTTGGCGGCTCTTTTTTATAACGACCATCCGGATTTTTTTGAACTCACTACAAGGCCGGACGTGTCTATAGACCAAAACGGAAAGGAGCTCCGGGCCGGCGCCACCGCAGTACCTTTGCAGAGCATCCCGGGGTTCGTCGCGGCAAAAACCGGTTATACCGACTTGGCTGGAGGTAACCTGGTGGCGGTGTTCGACCTCGAGCCCGGGCTCACGGTTATAGCCGCAGTGCTCGGTTCGACGCACGAGGGGCGTTTTAGCGATGTTGCCGCAATTATAGAGGCCGCCCGCCAATCGTTATGACCGCAGAAGTAATGCGCATATTTATACCGGCCACGCTCGCGTTCCTTATCGGGATAGGCATCACCCCTTTCCTTACGCATGTCCTTTATAGCAACCGGATGTGGAAGCCGAAGGCGGGTAAGACGGCTCTGGACGGGACCGCCGCGAGCGAGTTTAACCGGCTTCATGAGAACCGCGAGGTAGGGGTGCCGCGCTTCGGCGGCATCATAGTGTGGGCAAGCGTACTTTTGACCGCCGACTTGCTGTCGATACTGGCGCGCTTTTACCCGATGGCGTTCAACGACCTGGCGTTTATCAGCCGCGGACAGACGTGGCTGCCGCTTGCAGCGCTTGCCGTGGGCGCGCTGGTCGGATTTGTAGACGACCTGCTGGAGGTTATCGGCCGCCCGGGCATCAAACTGCGTGTGCGCCTGGCGGTAGTCGCGACGGTTGCGGTATTTTGCGGATGGTGGTTCTACAGCAAGCTCGGCGTCACCGCTATTTCTTTTCCATTTTTGAGCGGCCCGCTCGAGCTCGGCGCGCTTATAATCCCGTTCTTTACTTTGGTCGCTCTGTTTATATACGCCGGCGGAGTCATAGACGGCATCGACGGGCTTGCGGGAGGAGCATTCGCTTCGATATTTGCGGCGTATGCGGGCATTGCCTTCTTTCAAAATCAAATGGATATCGCGGCGCTCGCGGCCGCCATATCCGGCGGGTTGCTGGCATTTTTGTGGTTTAATATTCCGCCCGCGCGCTTTTATCTCTCCGAGACAGGCACCATGGCGCTCACGCTGGCGCTTACGGTTATCGCTTTCCTCACCGATACGCTCGGCACAGGCAGGGGAGTAACCGTGCTCCCTATTATCGCCCTGCTTCTTGTGGTCACCGTGCTCTCCAACATTCTGCAGATGTTCGGCAAAAAAATTCTGGGCCGCAAAATTCTGCGCATCGCGCCTCTGCACCATCATTTTGAAGCGCTCGGTTGGCCGCCCTACAAGGTAACCATGCGCTATTGGATAGTCGGGGTAGTCTCCGCGATTATCGGCATGTCAATAGCGTTGCTATAAACAGCAAATCACAAATGACAAAAGGCAAATCAGTTGACACTCCGTTTCTGCTCGTATTTTTAGTATTGGTCGTGTTTGGGCTTCTTATATTTACCTCAGCCGCGCTCGGGCTCTTGGCGCGCGGGGGAGCGAGCTTTACCTCGGTCGCGGTAAATCAGCTTCTGCTCGGGTTTTTGTGCGGCGGCGTCGCACTCGTTATTTTGTCGCGCATAGACTACCGTACATGGCGGCCGTATACTCCGTATTTTTTTGCGTTCGCGTTATTTTTAACGCTGCTTACGTTCGTGCCCGGAATCGGCCTCACGCTCAAGGGCGCGGCGCGCTGGATATCGGTTGGGCCGGTTACGTTTCAGCCGGCGGAGCTGCTTAAGTTCGCGGCAGTCGCGTTTATAGCCGGAATATACGCCTCCCGCATGCGGCATGCGGACACTTGGCGCGGCGGAGTGCTCCCGCTTGCTCTTGTCGGCGGGCTTTCCGCAGGCATTCTGCTGCTGCAGCCGGATACCGACGGCGCCGCGATTATTTTGCTTGCATGCGCCGCTGTGCTGTTTGCCGCCGGCGGGCGGATGCGGCACCTGCTTTTATTGGCGCTCATCGGGCTTATTGCTTTGGGAGCGGTTGCATACCAACGACCGTATCTCGCGGAGCGTTTTATAACTTTTATAAATCACTCGCAAGACCCGCAAGGCGCCGGTTGGCAGATAAGCCAATCGTTAATTGCCGTCGGATCAGGCCAATGGTCGGGAAAAGGCTTCGGGCAAAGCATAGAAAAGTTTTCTTACCTGCCGGAGCCTATCGGCGATTCCATATTTGCCGTTGCGGCGGAGGAGTTCGGATTCCTCGGTTCGGTTGCGCTCGTGCTTTTGTATGCCGCAGTTGCGCTGCTGGGCCTGCGCATTGCGGCGCGCGCGCCGGATCCGTTCGGCGGACTGCTGGTTGTCGGCCTCATAATAATTATCGCCGGACAGTCGTTCATGAATATAGCTTCTACGCTCGGGCTTATTCCCTTATCCGGCCTGCCTCTTATTTTTGTCTCGCACGGAGGCACATCGCTCGCCATCGCGCTAGCTGAAGTGGGCGTTATACTGTCTGTATCGCGCAGAATGAAATCTTAAAATGAAAATTCTTTTTACAGCCGGAGGGACGGGCGGGCACTTTTACCCGATTATAGCGGTGGCGGAGGCGCTTAACGACCTTGTGCGCGACCGCAAACTGCTTGAACCGGAGCTTATCTATGCCGCGCCCGAGCCGTACGACCGCGAGATGCTCATAGCCAACGGCATCAGGTTTGTACCGACCTCTGCCGGCAAAATCAGAAATTATTTCTCTATTCTTAATTTCTTTGATTTATTTAAAACAGGGTGGGGGGTTATGCGCTCTGTCCTGCGGATATTCTTCCTCTACCCCGATGTGGTCTTCGGCAAGGGCGGGTACGCGTCCTTCCCGACGCTGCTTGCGGCCAAACTTTTTAAAATCCCCGTAATAATCCACGAGTCCGACTCGATCCCCGGCCGCGTCAACCGGTGGGCGGGCGCCTTCGCTAAAAAAATCGCCGTTTCATACCCCGAGGCGGCAGGTTACTTTCCCAAAGACAAAGTGGCCCACACCGGCAATCCTATCCGCAAGGCGGTTTTGACGCCGACGCGCGAAGGGGCTTTCGAGTTTTTTAAACTCGAAAAAGGGCTGCCGGTGATATATGCCACCGGCGGCTCGCAGGGCGCTCAAGCTTTAAACGAGGGGCTGCTTGCCGCATTGCCGCAACTTTTGGAAAAGTACCAAGTCATCCACCAGACCGGCGAAGACAACCTAAAGGATGTTTCAAACCGCGCCAAAGTTATAATGGGGGACAATCCGAACCTTGCGCGGTATCACTCCGTAGGCTACCTCAACGACCTCTCGACGCGCATGGCCGCGGGAGCGGCAAGCCTTGTCATCTCGCGCGCCGGTTCTACCATTTTCGAAATCGCTTCGTGGGGCCTGCCGTCCATTCTTGTTCCGCTCCCGAGCGCCGCCGAAGACCATCAGACAAAAAACGCGTACTCATACGCCAGAGCAGGGGCTTGCGTAGTCATTGAGCAAAACAATCTCACACCGGGGCTTCTTGTTTCGGAAATAAACCGTATTTTGAGCCATGAACCGCTAGTGCACGCGATGCAGAACGCCGCGCGCGCTTTTGCCCGCGCCGACGCCGCGTCTCTCATAGCTTCAGCCCTGCTCGACATAGCCGTCTCCCACGAGCAATAAATCCCGTGAGTCTGACTCACAGCAAAATACATAGGGTAGTCCTATGTAGCGATTGCTTGCTTGCTTGTAAAATATTCAATACTTATAACGGTCGTTCTTTTTATTGAATATTTATAAAAACAGAAACGCCGCACCTCAGAGGGCCAAGGAGTGGCGCTCTGTGGTGCGGCGATGACTAGCGAGGAACGACCTCGTAGCCAATGCTACCGGCAACCACTGTCGGTTGGACTCGGCCACCACCAAAAGTGGTGAAGCCCAGCCCGCGACTGCTTTGGGAAATTCTCATCTGGACGTCGTTTTGGACGTCATCGACGAAAATCTCTCCGCAGTGGTTCGTGTGAACGCGGATGCGACCGTCGTTGAAGAGGTCGCCGCGCTTCTCTGTCTGTACCATGATGTTCTCCACATTTGGCTGCTGACCAATATTTAGTGTAGCATATTCATTCATTTTTGTCAAGCTCAAAACGGGCGAATTCAACCTGCAAGTGCAACACTCATAGCTTCTAATGGCGTCCGCCAAC
>CAYHVJ010000004.1:0-30559 GCA_964360085.1 uncultured Candidatus Saccharibacteria bacterium | reverse complement strand
CGGATACTCGAGAACATCAATAAAAAAGCTACCCGCGAGGACAACACGCGTTGTGTCGCTCTCGCGCATTCGGCAGGACTGAAGGTGAAAGCCCTTATGTCGATAGGACATTCGGGCGAGTCTCAGCAGACCGTTGCGGATACGCGTGCATGGTTGCTCGAAGCCCGTCCTTCGGACTTCGACGTCACGGTCATCACGCCGTATCCGGGTTCGCCGTACTACGACCAGGCGACTGAAGCGTCGCCCGGGCAATGGGTGTACGAAGCCAACGGGGATCGTCTCTACCAGCAGGAGATCGACTACACCGTCGAGAGCGACTGCTACAAAGGCGTTCCCGGGCGCTACGTCAGCCATGTCTGGACCGAAGCCCTCTCGGCCGAGGACCTCGTACGCGAGCGCGACGCTCTGGAGGCAGAGGTGCGCAAGCACCTCCACATCCCGTTTAACCCGAGCGTGTCGTCCCAGCTCTACGAACATTCGATGGGGCAGACCTCTCTGCCCTCGCGGATCCTCCGCAGCAGCGGAGCTAAAAAACACTCCCTCTCCGCCTAGGCGGAGAGGTTTTTTATATTTACGCCAACGGTTCTTCGTGATGTTTCCACACCCAGAGCTTGTATCCCGTGTAGTTGGAGACAAATCCGAGCAAAATACCTCCTGCATAGGCTCCGTGTATGACCCAGGTATTTGCGGTAAGCGACTCCGCGGTAAATACGCACAACCATTGTATAAAAAGGGAGCCTGACACTACCGCATGGAAGCGCAGCAAGCGCATAGGCAGCGGCGCGTGCGCGCGGTCATTAAACGAGAAGCGGTTATTGAGAAAGAAGTTTGTGATAATGCCGAACTCGGCCCCCAACAAAGTGGCAAGCGACGGGCGCAGGAGCCCGAGCCAAATTCCCACAATCTCAAAAACAATTGTCTGAACCACAACGCCGAACCCGCCAAAAAACGCCACCCGCAAGAGGCGGGAGCGCGAGGCTCTATAAATGGCGCGTGTTGCAAATTCTGGCATAGATATGAGCTTGTCGTTCATGATACTATAGGGTACCTTTTTGGGGAATTATGCGCGTAACTGTCGTATTGCCGACGCTTGACGAGGGACCGCTTTTGATACAAACAGTCAGAGCGGTTTTTGAGCAATTGCCAGGCCACGACACGCAAATCATCATTGCCGCCTCTGCCCGTCTTACGACGCGCGAGACTCGCGCGGCAATTGTCGAACTTGTGGCGCGCTACGGAAGCAAGATTGATGCGTTTGACCAAGTTCGCCCGGGCGTCGGGGAGGCGCTTAAAGAAGCTTTTGCAAGAGCGGATGGCGACGCGGTGGTGCTGATGACCTCCGACCTCGAGACGCCTCCGGAAATTTTGCCGCAGATGATTCAAAAATTGGAGGATGGGTATGACATGGCGACCGCGACGCGCTGGCGTAAGGGGTTTGCGTTCAACGGATATAATCCGGTAAAAATGACGCTTAACTTTTTGTTCCAGCAGATATTCCGCGCTGTATATTTTACGCGCTTGAGCGACCTGACCTACGGCTACCGCGCTTTCCGCATTGAGGTCGTCAAAAGCATCCGCTGGGAGGAGTCGCGGCACCCTTTCTTTTTTGAGACGATGCTCAAGCCTCTCCGGCTTGGCTACAAAATTGCCGAGGTGGACGCGCCGTGGGAGATGTTTATGACACGCAAATCCTCGACCGGGCGGGCCAAGTCCAAGGACCTGCTGGCATACATCAGGGTAGGCCTGCGCAACCGCTTTTTACTAAAGAGGTTAATGCGGGTAGACTGAGTGTATGCGGGCAATCTCATACATAAAAAAACTTCCAATTGCCGTACTCTTCGGGATTATTCTCCTCCTCAGCATGATTCCAGTAGTGGAAGTAGTCTCTGTATTAGGATACCAGTGGCAAGGATTTACCCCGATGTTCGGTGATGAGGGCTTTTATTATGCGCACGTGCAGACTATTGCGGAGGGATACTATAACGACGGAAATCCGTACTTTTTCGAACACCGCTTTGATCCGCCTCTCGTAGTATTCGGCGGCGCGTGGCTCAACGCGCTACCGCTCCTGCTTGGCGTGCCGTTTAACGCTGCAATGCTGCTCAACTTTGTTCTTTGGAGTCTTGCATTTGCCGCTGTTGCCTACCTGCTCTATCGAGAGTTCGCCGTTCCTAAATGGATGAGTGTTGTGGGAGTAATCGCGTTGTACATGCAGTGTTACCCACATATCTTCCGGCCGGCCAACCTCCAACCGGTGTACCCTTTTTATTTTCTTTTCTATCTGGCACTCTCCAGACTTATGCGGGAGCGGAGCAAAACAAACATATTGTTGCTCTCCGCTGTTTCAGCATCTACATTCTACCTTTTTTCTTATCTGTGGCAGGCAGTGGTAGTTACTCTCGGGTTGTTGGTACTGTACGCACTCGTGCGGCGTGACTGGCAATTTTTTAAGTCAGTTCTGTTATCATCCGTTTTAAGCGGCATTCTGGGACTACCCGCCGTACTCTACACCTTCTGGCTGTCACACACGTCCCCTTATTTTTGGGAAAGTATTGCTCGCTTTGGGCTCGTATATACGCGCATTCCCATGGCAGAAATCGTATATTCGGGAGGGTGGATAGGAGCTATACTCGCGTTTCTGGCACTACTCTATTGGCGCTCACCAGCCCTGCGTACCGAGGAGTTCCGCCGGCTATGTTTATTCGCCACAATCGGCGGTCTTGGACTTTGGATTACGCAAGGAAGTAATGCGTTGACCGGTATATTGGTGGAGACCGGCGAGCATGTGCGGATGCTTATTTTGCCATGGGTGCTGTTTGTTACCGTCATACTCGGGGCTTATCTTTGGAGACGGCACGCGGATCTGGCGCTTCCTGTGCGCACGCTCTCGGTCGCGGCAATTGGAATATTCGTACTGGCGAGTGCGTACTATACCCAGCATTACTTTATGTCGTTTGTAGCTATGCCTGACTCACGACGCGACGCGTGGGTTGAGGAACAGAATTTTGCCAAACCGTTTGAGTGGCTGCAGGCACACGAGCAGAACGCGGTGGTTGTGTGGAGCGATCCACACGACGAGATTACCTCTACTCTGCCGATATTTACACGCCACTTCACGCTCTATACTCCGATTGGAATGTGGCATCTGGTTTCCACGCAGGAGCTTAGCGAGCGGTATTTGGTGTCACAGTATTTTAACAATCCGACAACAGCAGACTTACAATCCGATATTGGAGCGTATCTCGGGCGGCAAGATGTCTTTCATCGCGCCAAGACGATTGAGCGGCAGGTCAAGGTCTGCAGGGTACTCCACCTTTTGGACAAAACGCATGACTGCGGCGCAACACCGACGTCGGTAGAGCTGTTCGGCGAGCCGTTCTTTGCGGGGTTGGAGAAAAAATTTACCGGCGATATCAAGCCGCACATCAAAGATTATCTGCGCAAGTACCACGTTTCGTATATTTTAAAGGATGTGGTCAAGAACAAGACGTGGCAACCTCAAGCACTCGGCGCGGTTAAAGTATGGGACGGCGGCCGTTATGAGCTGTACCGTTTGCCTATATGAATCAACCCCCTACCTACCTTAGGTTTTATGTGAACCCCGCGTGGCGGCGGATAAAAGATGTACCTAGCTCCCTGCTCTTTCCATTCTGGGGCAATTTGATACCTGAATCGTCCTTTCTTTCGAAGGAATTTTTTAATTCTTTTTCTTTTGATATACGTTTTTACGGCGTTACCGACGATATAACCAAGGCCGATGCAGTCTTTGCGCCTTATCGCCAAGCGACCATGATGCGGCATGATCCGGCGCTTTTAGCGGAGTGCGCGCAAACGGCAAAGGGCGCCGGGCTGCCGCTTTTTGTGGACGGCATGGGCGATGGGGAAACTCCCCTCGGTATTGATAATGCATGCATCATGCGCTACGGCGGCTACCGTACACTCAAAGAGGAGTTGGGCAGAAACCGGCTCCCTGTACATCTGCGCTTCGAGTCTCCCAATATTAGAATTCAAGTCCCGACACAGGTAGATGACCTCTTGCTGCGCTGCCAAGGCGGTGTGTTCTCCGTGCGCCAGAAGGGGGAGGGAAAGCCCGTGGTCAGCTTTACCGGAATGGTAAAGACGACGTTCAAAAATACTGTACACCAGAGGCTCAATGAGATTCCGCTATACTTGCGAGGACTCCTAGATCGGAGATTTTTTACGATGAGCAACGGCATATTCTGGCGCAGTCGCGCTCTCCGTATCCTAAGACGTTCAGAAAAAATAACCTGCAAGTTTACGGGGCAATTTTTTTCACCTTTATCTCCGCGGCGGTCATACGATGAAATGAAAGAATTCCGGCGCGTGTTCGTAGAGACGATTCTTGAGAGCGACTATGCGCTTGATGTTCGCGGTTATGGCAATGCATCATACCGCCTGTACGAAATACTTTCGCTTGGGCGTATTCCGGTCATTATAGACACAGAGCGCCATTTCCCTTTTAGCGACGTTGTTGATTGGCATAAATTTTCGCTCATTGTAGATTTTCGAGACATTAAGCGTCTCCCGCAAATAATCGCGGACTTTCACGAATCACTTTCGACTGAACAGTTTGAAACAATGCAACGCGAAGCGCGCGCGGCATTTGTAAATTATTTCCGCATCGACGCACAGATGCCGCACATACTACGCGAGTTCAATAAGCTTCGTTCCGGTAATAATCTATGAAACTATACTATGTAGCCAACGCCCGGATGCCAACCGAGAAGGCGCACGGCATACAAATAGCCAAAATGTGTGAGGCTTTTATTGAGGCCGGTATATCGCTTACGTTGGTCGTGCCTTCGCGCGGCACAGTCGCGCAGTCAGTGCAGGAATTCTATAAGTTGCGGCTTCCGGTTCCTATTGTCCGCCTGCCGGTGCTCGACCTGTACATCTGGGGTCGCTTTGGATATCGCGTAAGCTCGTATATTTTTATGGCAGAATCTGTTGTTTTTTTATTATGGAAAAAAATAAAAGGATATAGTTTTATTGTTTACACGGTTGACTTAGACAACTTTTCTTCCTCTGCGCTGCCGCTTGCTGGCATGCCTATTTTTTCGGAGATGCACGGAGGGAAGCCAAACACATTCGCGCAGCGCCTCCTGTTTCGTTTTGCAAGTGGAATTATCGCCATAAACTCAATTATCATCGAGGAGCTTAAAAAATCTTTTCCTTCTTCTCCGGCACGGTATTGCGTGGAATCTAACGGTGTTGACGACGCCAGCTTCGTTACAACGGATAAAAAGGAGGCGCGCAAACAGCTTGGACTTCCGCAAGATGAGCGTATCGTACTGTACGCCGGACGTTTTTTTGATTGGAAGGGACTGGAAATTTTGCCTCATGCGGCTCTCCTGGCTCCGTATATACAGTGGTATATAGTTGGCGGGGACAAGAAGCAGTTTAAAGATCTTGTCGGCGGGTTTCTTACTGATAATATGCATTTTGAAGGAAGTCGACCGCACGATGAAATGCGGCTATGGTATTCAGCCGCCGATGCTCTGGTGGTGCTTGGCACCAAGCGAGATACGCAGTCGTATTTTTACACATCTCCCATGAAATTGTTTGAGTACATGCTTTCACGACGGCCCATTATAGCAAGCGCAACTCCTGCAATACGTCAGGTTGTATCGGAGACTGAAGCGCTTTTCTATGAGTCGGATAATGCAAAAGATTTGGCGGATAAAGTAGCGTATGCTATTGGGCATGATGCTTTAGCTGAAGCTCGTATGACCGCAGCCGAGATAAAAGGCCGGCAGATGTCCTGGAAAGCACGCGCCGAGCGTATTAAGAAATTTATGAAGTAGCTGATTATGGATGCACCAACAACACACAGGCTTAAAGAGTATGCCAAAGACATAAAATCCCAGCACGGGGAGGACGGAATTATTGCCGAAATATTCCGACGGATTGGTCCAAAGAATAAATGGTGTGTCGAGTTTGGCGCGCTAAATGGCACGCACCACAGCAATACATGGAAATTGATTATGCAGGATGGTTGGTCTGGCGTACTTATAGAGGCTGACCCCACCTACGCCGAAAAGCTGAAAGAGGTTTACAAAGATACGCCACGCGCGCGTTGCGTCAACGAGTTCGTTGAATTTGATGGGGAACATTCGCTTGATTCTATTCTCGCGCGCACGCAAATTCCGCGGGACTTCGACCTGCTCTCCGTAGACATAGACGGCAATGACTATCATATATGGAATTCACTTTTACAATACCACCCGCAGCTTGTTATTATTGAGTTCAATCCAACCATTCCGAACGATATTTCGTTCGTGCAACCGCGCGACATATCGGTACAGCAGGGTTCTTCGCTTCGAGCGCTCGTGGAGCTTGGGGCTAAAAAGGGCTATCGCCTTGCTGCGGTAACCGGAGTCAATGCGTTTTTTGTCCGTCAGGAGTTGTTCCCCGTACTCGGCATTAAAGATGTGTCACTCGAGGAACTCAATCCGGGTACAAAATATTACACGCGCCTGTTCCAGCTGTATGACGGGACGCTGGTGTTAGACGGATACAAAGAACTGCTGTGGCACCATCTCCCTTTGCGCGATGAGGACATACAGGTTATTACCGCGCGCAAGCGCCGCTATCCTTCGGGGGTTAGCTCAGGCTCTTTTGTCCGTACGCTCAAGTACTGGGTGCGCAAATCGCCTCTCTATCCGCTCATCAAGAAGATACGCTCATGAAGATAGGCCTTCTGCTTGATCCATACGGGGAGGAGAGCCCGGGGGGTTTGGGACGGGCTATATTTGAGATGACGCGGGGAATCCGTGACGGAGATCATTTAAACACCTATACGGTGTATACAAAAAAAGCAATGGGGGTTAAGTCGATGTTTTTGCAAGGTGCGCGAAAGATGGACCGTACGTTGGATTTATATATATTTTTTACTCCGATCATTCCGATTTTTTTCTTCCCTAAACGTTCTATCGTGGTGGTGCATGACTTTGCCTATTTGGAACTGCCCGGCCGTTCTCTTAAACAAAAACTAAGTTCGATGGTCTTGTATTGCGCGCACGCACTCTCGCTCTGGAAAGCAACGAAAATAGTGGCTGTATCACGCACTGCAAAAGAAAGTACGGTGCGGCATTTTGGCGTTAATCCGGAGAAGATACAAGTTGTATACAATGGCTTCATTGCGTTGCCGGTAGAGATTGAACCAATGCCCACTCCGGAGCACTTCTTTCTGTTTGCCGGTGTACTAAAAGAGCGCAAGAATGTTTCAGGCATTATCAGAGCTTTTGCCCTCTTTGCACAGAGCAACACCACGCACGAACTCCTTATTGCAGGCAAGCAGGGCGGTGTTTATGCAGACTCACTGGTTGCTCTGGCACTGGAACTCGGTGTAGAAAGTCGCGTCCGTTTCTTGGGTTATGTATCAGACGGCCAGTTGGCGTATTTATACCAAAAAGCGCAGGCGCTCGTTTTCGCGAGCTTTATTGAGGGCTTCGGCATGCCGCTCTTGGAGGCCATGCACGCGGGACTTCCGGTTATTACGTCCAACAAGGGGGCGCTTGCGGAGGTTGCTGATGACGCGGCACTCTTGGTGGACCCTGCAAGCCCCGAGAAAATAGCGGCGGCGATGGAGCGTATCGCCACTGATGCGTTACTACGTGCTGCTCTAAAAGAGAAGGGATATGCACGAGCCAAAGAATTTTCTTGGGAGGAAAACGCAAAACGCTTTATTGAAGTTATACATTCTATATGAAGATACATTTTTATACCAAAGGAGATGAGCGTATCGGCGACTCCCGCCAACGGGCATTCCGTATTGCCGAGGAGTTGCGTGAGCGTGGCATAGACACGGTCGTGCACTATCCTCCTGTGGTCAATATATCGACAACGCGCTGGCCGAAGAAGTTTTTACTTATCGCGGACACTGTGCGCTCGCTTTTTTCAATAAAAAAAGGAGACATTGTCTTTTTGCAGAGGACTATAGGGAACAAGTACTTTTTCGTCATCATGGTGACCTACCTTACGCTCTTCCGCCGGAAGATGATTTTTGACTTTGACGACGCCATTTATATGCACGACTTTTACAAGACCAAAAAGCTGGTGCAAATGGCCGACGCGGTTTTTGTATGCAGCCGGGCGCTCCAGACATGGGTGCGGCAATACAACCAAAACGTGCACATCTTCCACACGACGGTTAAGCTTGCCGACTATGAAAAGTACACCAAAGACTACTCGCTCCCGCAGACTCCGCTTGTCATCGGATGGGTAGGCACCGCAAAGGACCACTATAAAAATCTCTCGCTTCTTGCGGAGGTGTTTAAAAAGCTGCTCGAAAAAACATCCGCTCCGTTTAAGTTTATGCTTATAGGCGTGTGGGGGTTTCCGAAGATAAAAGATCTGTTTGAGCCTATTGAGGGTCTAAATGTAGAGTTTGTGGAATATCTGCCACCTGGCAAAATGGCGCAGACGATTCAAAGTTTTGATATAGGCGTCAATCCACTTGTGGAGAAAGGAGAATGGAATCTCTCCCGCTCGTCCTTTAAACCCTACGAATATATGGCGTGCGGACTCGCACAGATTACAAGTGCGGTGGGCGAGATTACCTACGTTGTGCATGACGGGGTAAACGGGTTTCTTGCCGATAGCGTAGAGGAGTGGGTAGAAAAACTAGCGTGTCTTATTGAGAGCCCGCAATTGTGCGCAGAGCTCGGCAGAGCAGGACAAAAAACTATCCGCGAGGAAGAGTCCTACGAAGCGGTTTTGTCGCGTATGCTGGATATTATAAAGAAACTCTAGTATTTAAAGTCGTCCATTTCGGAGAGTCGCTTATTTCGCAATTCCTCTCGTTCAGCTATCTCTTTGAAGATTCGAATATTGTAGTATTGACTTTGGTTTAGGTCTCCAATGTCATCTTTATGCAGGAACAACTCCTCAACGATATTTTCGAGCGAATACTTTGGCCTAAAATCCAGCAACAATTCCGCTTTTGCTGTTGAGACTTTATAGTTCCTCATGTCGGCTATATGTTTAATCTCCAGATTTATTTTTTTGCCTGAAAGCTTCTCAACGCTTTGTTTAACCCGTCCGCCGACATCGCCAACTGTAAAGTTGCCGGAAGCGACATTAAAGATACCGCTCACGTGTTCGGGCGCCCTGATTGCCGACAAAAAAGCCTGCGCGCAGTCGCGGATGTCATAGATAGGCCGCCAGATGTCGGGGTTGTTGACGGTAATTTTGCCTTCAGACATGGCGGTCTTGTACATGGCGTTGACGATGAGGTCCATGCGCATCCGCTTGCTGTAGCCGCAGACGGTGCCTTGTCGCATGCTTATAACCGAAAAGTTTTCATCCTGTAGATCGAGCACTCCGCGTTCTCCTTGTAGCTTGGAGAGTCCGTAGGGATAATTTGAAGAGGCGGGCGACTCTTCGTCAAAGACCTTATTTTCGGTATATCCGTATACCGAGCAGGAAGATGCGTATACAAAACGCTTCACACCGGCTTTTTTTGCTATATACGCCAGGTACGAAGGCAGAGCCGCGTTGAAGATAAAGTTTTTAGAAGGACTATGCTCGGCCATGGGGTCATTGGAGAGGCCGGCCAAAAAGATAAAATCGTCAAACCCGGCCATATCAGCCTCGGTGCACTCGAACAGGTCTTTTTTTGTGACTTTGACTCCAGTGGGTAGGTGATTGCCGAACCACAGAAGGTCTATGACCTCTACCTCATAGCCAGCCTCGACCAACAGAGGCACCAATTGAGTGCCGATGTAGCCGGCGCCACCGCCTACCAGGGTTTTTTTATTTGCCATAAGTTTTGTATTTGGCGGTATTGAGCGAGGTGTCTTTAGGGACCATAAACGCTACATCCTTTATGGACATCTTGCCGGGTGTTGCGCCGAGTGCTTTTGCATACTGGTACACCGAGCGGCGCGGATGTCCCAAATGAATAATACCGCGTGCGCCGGATTTGAGCATAACGACTATCTTCTTGGCTATCACGTCGACGCTTTCGCGGCTCGTGTAGTGGTCGACGAAGGCCTTGTCGTACGGAAACACTTTATCTCCAAAGGACGTTCTGATGATGAGGTAATCGTCGAGCATACGGACGGCCGCCTCGCCGCCGAGCTTGGACCAAGCGTATTTGTTGACCGGCAACACCGCGTCGTCCTCTTTGTAGTTGCCTTTCTTACCGTCGAAGACGTAGTCGGTGGATAGATATACCAGTTTTATTTTGTGGAGCCAGCACAGTTTTGCAAGCGTAGCAGTGGCGATTATATTTACGTCTATGGCCTTTTGCGGGTCTTTATCTATGAGCGGGGGCGAGATGAACGCAGCAGCATGGATAATCACCGATGGGCGATGTCTGCGAATATACCTTTCCATTTTCTTTTCGTCCGTAACGTTAAAAGCAACGGAGGCGGGGAAGTCTGCTTTGGGCAAAATCTTTTTGAGCTCGGTTCCAAGCCTGCCACTCCCGCCGGTCACGAGTACGTGCTGTGGGTTAAACTTTGCCATATATAAAATTGGCCGAGCGCGCGTCGGCTCCCCAGTTTTTAACGCTTAAACCCAAGCGGTCTTTTTCGGTAACAATCAGCGCCGGAGATGCCGCGGCCGTGTCAAAATTCGCCTTGAGCCCCTTGTCTGCCAGCGACCAATCGAGGTCTGGGGCGAGCGGTGAGATGCCTGCTTCGAAGCCGGGACTGTACTGCCCGGTGCATAGGTACTCGATTGCCGTGGGCTCCAAAAACAGATTGCCGTGGGCAAAGCCGGGTGGCACCCATATCCACTCTCCGCTCTCTGCTGCAGGGCTGTGGCGCATTTCGTATGCAATAACCTTTCCAAAGGTGGGTGAGTCCGTGCGGATGTCGGCGATTATGTCTATCATACGGCCGTACAGTACGCGGACCAGCTTGCCCATGTACGGGTTCCATTGGAAATGGAGTCCGCGGAGCGTGTGGGGGAGGGAAAAACTTTCGTTTTGCTGGACTATCTCGGTGGAGCCAAAAAAAACCAATTCAGGCCGGGACGCAAAGTCGCTTTTACGGAAGCTCTCGGTAAAATATCCGCGGTTGTCCTTAAATAAGGCGAATTGCACGACCTTTATTTCAGGCAGAGCCAAAGTTTTGACGGACAGTATTTTCATGAGAAGATGCGGATACAATACTATATTATGTCTGGAAAAGAAACGTATATCGACCTGCTAAAAAAAGTCCTGCTAGACTACCACCGCACGGGACTGGAGTACAAACCACTCCAAACTTATAACTGTCATTGGAAGAACCGGCTTCTGATGGTTTTAGACAAATATCTGCGCCTGAAAGGGTTCGCGGTCGTGCGCCAGAACCCGTTTGCCTTTATGGAGAACCGCCTGCGCAAATATGGCCCCGCAAGCGCGGAGACCATGATAGGTGTGGCGCGCATGGACAACATTGAGTACTGCATACGCGAGATTGCCAAAAATAATATTGAGGGGGATTTGATTGAGTGCGGCGTGTGGCGCGGCGGGGCTACTATCTTTATGAAAGCACTTGTAGACGACCTAGGTCTTACTAAAACCGTCTGGGTAGCTGACTCCTTCCAAGGCCTCCCTAAACCTCAGGGTGATATAGAGAAGTACGACCACCACTACATTTTTGACGAGATGGTTGTGCCGCTCGAACAGGTCAAAGAAAACTTCCGTAAATACGGACTGCTTGACGATGGGGTGCAGTTCCTCGAGGGGTGGTTCAAAGACACATTGCCGACCGCACCCATCAAGAAGCTGGCGCTCCTGCGCGCGGACGGAGATATGTACAGCTCAACTATAGATATTCTTGAGAATCTCTACCCTAAACTCTCAAAGGGGGGGTTCTGCATTATCGATGACTATGGCCAAATTCCGAACTGCCGCAAAGCTGTAGACAATTACCGGCGCGAGCATGGCGTTACCGACGAAATAATCGACATAGACGGCGAGGGAGTGTATTGGAAAAAGACGTAATCGAGTGATTGATAAAACTTTACTTTTCAAGTAACATCACACGATGCAAGGTTTTGGCAAGTCAACCGTACTAGTGTCCGGGGGAGCTGGGTTTATCGGCTCCAATTTTATCCGGCAGCTGCTTTTGGCGCACCCCAAGGCGTCGGTCGTATGCGTTGACGCCCTTACTTACGCCGGCAATAAAGAGAACCTCAATGGCTTGCCCACAAGACGCCTTGTTTTTATCAAGGGCGACATAGCCGACAAAGCGCTCATGGCGCGATTGGTCAAAAAGTATAAGCCGTCCTACGTTATCAACTTTGCGGCGGAGTCTCATGTGGACAGGAGTATTCATGGAGGCGCGGAGGAGTTTGTCCGGACCAATGTACTGGGCACCGCGGTATTGCTCGGCGCGCTCCGGGGCGCGCAGTCGCTCAAAAAATTCGTACAAGTAAGCACCGACGAGGTATACGGCGCGTTGCCGCTCGGCTCCCGCAGGAAGTTTACCGAGCAAAGTCCCTTGGCGCCCAACTCCCCGTATGCGTCGTCCAAAGCTGCCGCAGACCTCGTCGTGCGCTCATTTTGCATGACGTACGGCTTGCCGGTGGTCATAACGCGATGCTCCAACAACTACGGTCCATACCAGCATCCGGAAAAACTTATTCCCTACTCGATAACGCGGCTTATCGAAGGAAAACCGGTAGCTATATACGGCGACGGGCGCTACGTGCGCGATTGGATACACGTCGAGGACCATTGCTCGGCGCTTGCGCTCGCTCTCTTACGCGGAGCGCCGGGGGAGGTTTACAATATCGGGGCAGATGACGAAGTGAGCAATATAGCGCTCGCGCGCAGAATGTTGGCGTATTTTAAAAAAGACGAATCGTGCATTCTTTACGTCAAAGACCGCCCGGGACACGACCGACGATACGCTATAGACGCTTCTAAAATAAAAAAGGAGCTGAGGTGGAAACCAGCGCGCTCACTCAACTCGTCACTTGAGCAGACCGTCAATTGGTACACAGAAAACACCCTCTGGGTGCGTCGAGCGCTCTCGCGCGCTGGTGTCGCCAACACGCATATCTAATGCTAGACTCTAGCCTATATGAAATTGACCTATCCGAAGCACCATTTCGTAAAAACAGGACATATTGAGCGTTGCCAGATTTGCAATTCGTCTAAGTTGCATACCGTTCTTGACCTCGGTCATCAGCCGCTCTGCGATACGCTGCTTACTAAAGAAATGCTGAATGAGCCCGAAAAGACGTACCCTTTGCGCATGGTGTGGTGTGCAAGTTGCACCGGTGTACAGATAGATTATTGCGTCGACGGGAAGGATGTTTATCATCCCGGATATCCGTACCGGAGCGGCATCTCCAAACCACTGGCCGATTACCAGCGACTTATCAGCCATTCACTAATCGAAAAATATAATTTGAACGGGAAAGATTTAGTTATTGATATCGGCTCCAACGACGGCACTCTCCTTAGCGGTTTTAATAAGAAGGGCATAAGAACGCTTGGTGTCGAGCCGACAAATATTGCCAAATACGCGAACGCGCACGGCATTAAAACGCTCCAATCTTTTTTCGACATCAAAACATCCCAAAAAATAAAGAAAGATTACGGCAAGGCCGCGGTCATTACCACGACGAATGTCTTTGCACACATGCAGACTATCGGTGAGGTCGTCATGGGTGTCTACAACTTATTGGAAGATGACGGAGTATTTATTTCTGAAACGCATTATTTGCTCGACGTGATACGTGGAGGCCAGTTTGACACCATCTATCACGAACACTTGCGTACATACTCCCTGCGGTCTCTCATCGCCCTATTTAAGCAATACGACTTTACCGTGACCGACGTGGAACGCGGTAGCAGATACGGAGGCAATATCCGCGTGCATGTCACTAAAGGAAAAGGGCGGAAAGTAAGCAAAAATGTAACAAATCTGCTGAGAGAAGAAAAAACCGCCGGATTGGGCAAAATACAAACCTATGAAAAATTCGCGCGGCGCGTCAAAAGGGCCCGTCTTGAGTTCATGGACTTTCTCATAAAGACCAAAAAATCAGGAAAGTCGATTGTGGCCAAGTCTTCTCCCGGGCGTGCCGTAACGCTGCTTAACTACTACGGCGCTGATAAAGAGATGATTCCTTACATCGCCGAAGTCGATAAAGGCCTTAAGATAGGCATGTATCTGCCTGGCAAGCACATCCCCATCGTGCACGAGCGCATACTTTTTAAAGATAAGCCCGCATATGTGGTAATGCTTGCGTGGCACTACGGCGAGTTTATTATGAAACGGCTGAAAAAAGCGGGACTTAAATCCGACTTTGTAATTCCACTACCTGACTTCCGCATCGTTAAAAACTCAAAAGTATAGAGTGTTGAACATTGGCATTATCGGCGGAGGGTTCGGCACGGTCGGGCTGCTCCCGGCTTTTAAGTCGGTCAAAGGATGCAAGGTTGTTGCGGTCTGCAGAAAAAGATCAGATTGGCGGTCGCTTCTCGACAGAAAAGATATCCATGCGGTCGCTATAGCTGTCCCTCCGCGCGCCCAGTATGAGATTGCGAAAGTTGCCATAAAAAAAGGATTGCATATATTTGCTGAAAAGCCGCTTGCGGCCAATACGCGACAGGCGGCGGAGTTGTACGAACTTGCTCGCAAGAAGCATATTACGCACTGCGTTGATTTTATATTTCCAGAAATTGCCGAGTGGAAGAAAGTAAAAAAGTTGCTGGAGAGCAAAAAGTTCGGTTCGCTGAAACATGTCTCGGTTGATTGGAATTGGCAAAGCCACGACATACGCCTTAAGCGGTGGTCGTGGAGAACTAAAATTAATGAAGGGGGTGGCGCGCTATCTTTCTATTTTTCTCACGGTTTGTACTATCTTGAGCACTTTGCCGGCAAAATTATTGACGCAGAAACTTTGTTTGAGCATGCTCCACTCAATCCAAACGACGGTGAGTCGGGGCTTACCATGCGTCTGAAGTTTAAAAAAGGAAGAACAGGTGAAGTGCGCCTGTCGTCCGACTCTATCGGTTCTACAGAGCACAGGGTTGTCTTTATCTGCGAAAACGGTGTCATCGTGCTCGAAAATAAAGACGCAGTGGTTGATAATTTTATTGTCAAAACATACAGCGACGCTGGAGAGAAGCGCGTGAGAGTGCCGAAAGATAAGCAACTAAAAAAAGAAGACGAACGGGTAAAGATTGTGAGAATACTTGCAAAAAGATTCGTCCGCGCGTGCATACGCAGTCAGCAGATGGTTCCCTCCTTCGCCGAAGGCTTGCGCGTACAGGAACTCATAGATAGGATAAGAGCATGAAAGCGGTTATTTTAGCTGGCGGCACCGGTACCAGGCTTTATCCGTTGACACTTGCTGTAAACAAGCACTTATTGCCTGTTTTCGATAAACCGGTGATTTATCACGCGATTGAGAAGTTGGTAAATGCCGGGATATCAAAAATCATGATTGTTACATCGCCGCATCATATTGATTCGTTTGTTAAGCTTCTCGGCTCCGGACAGAATTTCATGTCGAAGACAAAAAAAGGAAAGCAGATACAAATTGTGTACAGTATACAAAACGAGCCAAGCGGCATTGCACACGGGCTGTACTTTGCTGAGGACTATATTGGCACAGATAATTGTGTGCTGTTTCTTGGGGATAACATCTTTATGGATGATATTGCACCCGCCATTAAGAACTTCAAAAAAGGCGCAACCGTTTTTTTGAAGGAAGTCGGCGATCCGCAGCGGTTTGGTGTAGCAACTATCGATAGCAAAGGTACGGTAACGGACATTGAAGAAAAACCTAGTAAACCTAAAAGTAATCTTGCGGTTACCGGTCTCTATATTTATGACAACACCGTTTTTAAAAAGATTCGCCAGGTACCAAAGAGTAAGCGCGGCGAATATGAAATTACCGATTTGAACAATCTGTATATTAAGGAAGGTACTTTGCACTCGCATATTTTAAAAAAAGAATGGTTTGATATAGGTACTATAAATAGCCTCCACGAGGCATCGCTGTTTATGAAGCATAGGGCACACAATGAAAGAAAAACCTGATATTTCCATCGTTGTTTTAAATTACAACACCTCCGACCTCCTCAACGGGGCGCTCCGTTCGATAGTATCTACCGTAGGCGACTTGAAAATAGATGTGACGGTTATTGACAATTCATCGTCTGACGGCGGATTCTCTCGCGTTGATTCTATGTACAAAAGTGACGCGCGATTTAGGTTTGTGCAGAACGAAAAAAATGTCGGGTGGGCGACGGTCAACATAATGCTCGAGACTGCCGGCCGCTACATCCTGACACTCGACCCGGATGCCGTGCTCCATACGGGCGCCATGCAGGCGCTGATGCAGTTTATGGACCGCACACCTAGTGCCGGTGCGGCGACCGCAAGACTCCTCAACCCGGATGGCTCCGCACAACTCTATTACCGCCGCATCATGACGCCGCTGTATTTCTTTTTTACCACTCTTTTGGGTAGGGTTATCGATAAATATCTGCTCGGATTGCGCTATTTTAAACGCTACCGGTATGGCGGCATCGATATTACGCGCGTTTCGGAAGTAGAGCAGCCGGCGCTGCCGTGTCTTATCTGGCGCAGAGAGGCGGTTGGCGACTGCATTATTGACCCGGAGCTCGCGTTCCAGTTTACGGATGTAGACATGTGTAAACGGCTCTATAACCTCGGATACAAGATATATCTCGTTCCGGAAGCTGCCGCCACCCATCTGAAGTCAGTCTCGTACGGCCGTCGGAGCGGTGCGTGGCGCCGCCGCGTGTATAACCGCAGCATCAAAATCTATTTTTGGAAGCATTACCCTGTTTTTTTTCCGTTCTTCTGGGTCCTTTTTGTCTCTGACCAAATGCTCCGCGCGCTATTGCGGTACACTACGGGGCGCGAGCCGCTGCAGTAACCATAATCGTTTTGCCACCGTTGTAACCCGTATGTCTGCGCACGAAGAACGAAATATTATATTCCTTTCAGAATTGAAGCATGTGGACATGCTTTCCGAGTTTCTTTCCAAGCATGTCGACTTGCAAAAAGAGGGATATTTAATTGTCTCTTTAGATGCAGAAATAGAACATGTTCTGACTGAAAAAAAGATACCATTCCGGTCGGGCAGAGATTACCGTACCCTGACTCCCGAGCCGATGACTCTCGGCGAAGAATGGCTGACTGCTCTGTTTGACGATGTACGATGGAAGTCCTTCAGTTACAGGGGAGTATCGCTCTCGCGTATTTATTTCTTTCCCATACAGGCGTATCTGACTCCGCTCATCTATTACTTCGATATCGTTGCAAACGTTTTTGCGCGGCATTCCATGCTCACGCGATGCATTGTCTTCCCTTCGACAACAGTGGTTCCGCCGCGCGGGTTTTGTTTAGAAGTCCACAGTATTAAAACAGTTGTTGACGTGGTGACCTATCTGGCTGCAAAGAAAGGCATAGAAGCGCTCATTCCAGAAACTGCGTCGCCGATGCGCGCGCAGACATCCGCCGCGTCTTTTAAAGTCAAACATACGTTGTTTAGTCTTGGCATAGGTCTTTTAAATACGGCAGTCTCATGCGTGCGCCGAAAACGGAGCCTGCGCATACTCGCAAGCGATTACTGGGTCAATCTTGAGCCGTACCTAAAAGCCATCGATTCGGCCGAAGTTTTTCTTCTTGACAGGAGGCAAGTATTTAGTGTGGGGCTTTCTAATATATGGAGATTCCGCATGCGTTTTGTACATATGGACGCATACGCAAATAATGCATCTTTTGAAAGAGATAATACTCTAAAAAAAATTATAGAGATGTGGCAATTAATCAAAAATGATTCTGCGATGCCTACGTTTCTATTTCGAGGCTTTTCCATTCAACCTTTAATTGTCAAAGTGCTCGACACGGTTGTTGACGACATTATCTCGCACGTTCTTAAAGACATTGACGATACCTATGCGCTTTTGGCGCGTTTGAAGCCCGATGTGGTAGAGCTTCGCTCGACTATGAGCGGCCAGACGCATTTTGTTATTCTTGCGCGGGTTGCGCGTGAGATGGGAATACCCTCTCTAGAAATGCAGCACGGAATAGAGTATTACGGCCCCGGCTCGATGGATAGGCGCCATAGCGCTGAACACATGGGCGTATATGGATCCCTCACGCAGAGAGAGCTTCAGGAGGCGGAAGATTCCATCACTACTCACGTGGTCGGCTCTCCGCGCTTTGACGTATACGGGTCGCTACCGCAAACCAATCATGCCAGACAAGGAATTCCGCCTACAGGAGTAACCGTGCTTTGCATTGCGCCTCCAATTAAACCAGGAACGATTGACACCTATGATATTGAAGAGTACTTTTCTGCAACGGCTGCCGCTGTGCGAGGAGTGCTTGGCTCTTCGGTTACTATCAAACTCCGAGCAGGACCTTATCGCCAATCTTTTTATGAGACGGCTCTGGAGCACACGTTTCAGGGAGTACCGTACAATATTGCCCAATATGAGCCACTCGCCGAAGCTTTTTCACAGGCGGATATCGTAGTGTCGCACTATTCGACCACTACTCTCGAAGCGCTGCAATGCGGCAAGCCGCTTATCTACTTTGGCGTTTCTCCGGGTTTTGAACTTATGGCTGAATATCACTTGGCTCTCTACGGGCAAAAGGGCGCGTTGATAATCGCAAAGACTAGAGAAGAACTTGCACATAGCATGCACACGCTCGCAAAAGATCCGAATGCCCGCGAACAAATGTCCCGCGCGGCTACCGTATTTCTCGAAAAAGAATACGCTTTCGACGGCAAGGCTAGCGAACGCGCCGCGGCGCTCATTATCTCGATCGCGTCTTTAAAGCCGCGATAAAGGCTATTATAAGTATATGCGCGTTATTGCACGACTTGATATAAAAGGCCCCAACGTGGTTAAAACAGTGAGGACCGAGGGCCTGCGCGTTGTGGGGACACCCAAGGACCTCTCCGAGCGTTACTACGCGGATGGCGCTGACGAGCTGGTATACATAGACATCGTAGCAAGCCTCTATCAGCGTAATTTGGATTTCGAACAACTCAAGTCTGTGTCCGAGAATGTTTTTATTCCACTTACTGCCGGCGGCGGCATACGCTCGCTACACGACATAGGGATGGCTCTTCGTTCCGGTGCTGATAAGATAGCGCTTAATACCTATGCCATAAAAGATCCGGAGTTCATCCGCAAAGCTGCGGAAGTGTACGGACCGCAATGCATCGTACTATCCGTCGAGGCAAAAAAGACTGGTGATGGGAAGTGGGAGGCATTGACCGACGGCGGCAGGGAGCGCACCGGCATTGACGCACTACAGTGGATACAGCGCGGCATATCGCTCGGCGCTGGCGAAATCCTGCTTACCTCCGTTGATTCCGATGGAACGCGCAAAGGATATGACCTCGACCTTATTAAAAAAGTAACTTCGTTCTCCTCCGTTCCGGTTATAGCGCATGGTGGAGCCGGTACTCCGTCGGATACGGTAGAGGCGGCGCGAGCTGGAGCCGGAGCGGTTTGCGCGTCATCTATCTTTCATTACTCTCTGGCGTCATTCGGTCAGGTAAAAGAGGCTCTCTCGGAGGCTAAATATCCGATACGAACTATATGAAAACTCTCCCACACATAGTCATTGTCGATTACGGCGTTGGAAACCTTTGGAGTTTAAGCAAAGCTCTTGCTAAATTTGCGGATGTCGAAATAACCGAAGAGCGCCAAAGAATAGAAAAAGCTGACGCTATTATTTTGCCAGGCGTCGGCACATTTAAGGCAGGTATGGAAGGTCTTGTGGTACGCGGCCTTGCGGAAGTTATTAAAGAGCGCGCACGCGCCGGTGTGCCTGTTTTAGGGATATGTCTTGGTGCGCAGCTGCTTTTAGAGCGTGGACACGAGTTTGGCGAGCAGGATGGTCTTGGGTTGATTAAGGGAGAGGTGGTTCAGTTACCTGCGATGCCGCCCGGTATTACCATTCCAGTGATAGGGTGGCAGGAGGTAGTGCCAACGCGGCAGCCTGGAGCCGCGGCCCTGTTTAGCGGGATTACGAATCCTTTCTTTTACTTCGTTCATTCCTATATGTTAGTGCCCAAGGATCAATCGGTACTTGCAAAAACAACCTACGGCGGGTATCAATACTCTGCTGCGCTTGGAGAGAAGAATATCTTTGGAGTTCAGTTTCATCCGGAAAAAAGCGGTCCTGCGGGATTGAAGCTGTTAGAGAACTTTATACGCTCAATAAAACAATAGATATGGAAACAGGAATGTACGGGCTCCCGGTCGAAGTTAAATTTTGCAAGCGTTGTGTTATCTCTAACCAGCGGCCAAGTTCGACGGTCGAATTTAAAAACACAGCTGATGTAAAAAAAGAGACTATTCATTTTGATACGGAAGGGGTGTGTGACGCGTGCCGTTTTTCCGAGAGAAAAAATACCGGCATCGATTGGGAAAATCGGGAGGCAGAGCTCCGGGCGCTGTGCGACAAATTCCGCAGCAGCGACGGAAGTTATGACTGTTTGGTGCCGGGCTCTGGAGGCAAAGACAGCTTTATGGCGGCGCACCTGCTTAAATATAAATACGGCATGCATCCGCTTACCGTTACCTGGGCGCCGCATGTCTATACACCATGGGGATGGAGCAATTTTGAAGCATGGATACACGCCGGTTTTGATAATTACCTCTGTACTCCCAACGGTCGCACGCACCGTCTCCTGACGCGTCTTGCGGTCGAAAACCTCTTTCACCCATTCCAGACTTTTATGCTCGGACAGAAGTCGCTTGCTCCAAAAATGGCGCTTCTTTTTAATATTCCACTCATTTTTTACGGAGAAAACGAAGCCGAGTACGGCAATCCTGTCGCGGACAACACGAGCGCCGTGCGCGACTGGAAGTATTTTGCATCGAACGACCCTTCGGAAGTTTACTTGGGCGGCGTTTCGATTAAGGACCTCGAGGAGAAGTATGGTGTCCAAAAAGGGGAGCTCGCGCCCTACCTACCGGCGGACCCGGCGGCAGTACAGAAACTCGGTGCCGAGGTGCACTACCTGGGCTACTACGTAAAGTGGCGCCCGCAGGAAGCATTCTACTATGCGTCCGAGCACGGGGGCTTCCAGCCGTCTCCCGAGCGCACACCCGGCACCTATAGCAAGTACAACTCGATAGACGACCGCATTGACGACTTCCACTATTACACCACCTTTCTTAAATTTGGCATCGGCCGCGCGACCTACGATGCCGCGCAGGAGATACGCAACGGCGAAATTACGCGCGAGGAAGGAGTAGCGCTGGTAAAGCGTTTTGACGGGGAGTGGCCTGAGCGCTTTGCGGACGAAATTTTTAAGTATCTCTCTATTACAAAAGAGGAATTTCCTAAAGCGTATGGCGCCTTTGAACACCCGGCGATGGATAAGGAATACTTTATGAAACTTGCAGAGAAGTTCCGCCCGCTCCACCTTTGGGAAAAAATAAACGGCGAGTGGAAGCTCAAGCATCAAGTGGTATGAGAAATATATTTGAGGGTTACAGACTGTTCGCCATTGATCCGAAAAAATCCCGCAGTAAGGATTTTTATAAAAACATGCTCGAGTACCGCGCGCATGTCATGAAGAAATTCGCACCTGCTATAAAAAAACCCTCCGACTTTGCCTGCCTGTTGTGCGGCGGGAAAAAGTGGGAGGAGTTTCTGGCCCTTGGGAAGTACAAACTCTACGAATGCTTGCGCTGCGCGCTGGTATCGCCGAACATCGACTTTTCTAAAGCGGGGGGGTCAGAAATGTATGATGACCCGAAAAATATCAAAGACACGACCCGCGAAATAGTCGCCACCTACGGCTACCGCAAGAAAGTGCATGCCCCGGAACGCTTGGCGTACTTGATGGAGAAGACAGGCTTGAAAAAAAAGGACATAACGCTCCTCGATGTCGGCTGCGGGCCGGGGTATTTTTTGAGCTATCTTAAAGATAAAAAAATAAAAAGCAAAGGACTTGAGCTGGCCGAGTTTTTGGTGGACATCTGCCGCAAACACGGCCTCAATGTGACCAGCACAGAATTAAGCAAAGAAAAGCCCGGCTCCTACAGCGCGCTCACGCTCTTTGATGTGCTGGAGCATCTTACTGCCCCGGTAGCGTTTTTTAAGGACGTAAACCGCGCGCTAAAAGTAGGCGGGTATATGATGGCCTACAGCCCCAACATACATTCGCTTGCGTATATGCTCATGGGTAACCGGCAGAACACGCTCTATCCGTACCAGCACACGGCTTTTTTTGACCGGCAGTCGCTTGAATATCTCGCCAAGAAGACCGGTTTTACCCTGCATAGCCTAGAGTTCTACGGACTCGATGTCATGGACTACCTGTGTATGAAGCAGTATGACGACCGGTACGACTATTTTGACAAGCTACGCGAGGCGGTGCCGCTGTTGCAAGTAGTCATAGACAAGCAGGGGCTAGGAAACCATCTGCGCGTTATATTTAAGAAGATCAACAATGTATAACGGAAAAAAAATACTCTGCGTCATACCGGCGCGCGGCGGCTCCAAAAGACTGCCGGGGAAGAATATAAAGCCGCTGATGAACAAGCCTCTCATTGTCTATGCGATAGAGGCGGCCAAAAAATCAAAGTATGTCGACCGCGTTATTGTCTCCACTGATTCGGAAGATATAGCCGCGGTTGCAAAACAAGCGGGTTCTGAAGTGCCGTTTTTGCGCTCCGCTGAACTAGCGACAGATATTTCGACAATTGTTCCTGTGTATCAACATGCGGTTGCCGCAGCCGAGACAGACGGCATGTTTGATTTTGTCGTGCTAGTACAGCCTACCGTTCCGGGCGTGGAAGCGGTGGACATAGACGCCGCGATAGAAAAAATAGCCTCTTCTGGAGCGCGCTCCTGCATATCGATTTGTGAAATTGTGGACCGGCCTGAGTTTATGTATCGCTTGGCCCCCGATGGGATGCTCGCGCCTTACACTGATGTGTCGGCTGGCCGTACGCAGGACATGGAGCCTCTCTACCGCGTCAACGGCGCAGTGTATGTGACGCAGCGCAACGTATTGATGCAAGAAGAAAAAATTATAGACAACCAAAGCTGTGCGGCGGTCATAATGCCGCGCGAGCGTTCTGTCGATATAGACACTGCACTAGATTTTTTAGTGGCGGAAGCTGTATTGCGGTCGCAAAAATAGAGGTAACTTTTTACCTATTTTGTGGTTATAATGGGTCGAAACCTATGCAAACACTGCAGATAGGAAAGTGTCTTATCGGCCCGGGGCGGCCGGTTTTTATTATTGCCGAGGCAGGAGTTAACCATAACGGCAAGTTTGCTCTTGCAAAAAAATTGGTGGATTCAGCAAAAGCTGCGGGGGCGGATGCGGTTAAGTTCCAGACTTTTCGCGCTGAAGACGTAGTGACCCAAAAAGGAAAGATGGCTGCCTATCAAAAACGCAACACGGGAGTGAGCGAGTCGCAGATAGCGATGCTCCGACGGCTTACACTCAGCGATGCGGAGTTCGCCGCTCTTGCCGCATACGCCAAGAAGCGCAGCATTATCTTTTTTTCCACCGCTGCCGGCGGTTTCAGGAGTGTCGATGTGCTACAGAAAATCGGGGTGCCAGCGTTTAAATTTGGCTCTTCAGACCTCGACAATCTGCCTTTACTTGATTACGCGGCGCGCCTGCGCAAGCCGATGCTTATCTCAACCGGGATGGGTACTATGCGCGAGGCCGCAGAAGCCGTTGCGGCTATTCGCAAGAGAGGCAATCAAAAAATAGTCGTCTTCCAGTCCACTACCGATTATCCGGCCGACTTTGCCGAAACGAATTTGCGCGCCATGTCCACTATGGAAAAAATGTTCAAGATTGTTCCCGGTTTTTCCGACCACACGGTCGGCTCGCAGGCATCCATGGTGGCGGTCGCGCTCGGCGCACAGATGCTTGAGAAGCATCTTACCCTCGACAATAACCTTACCGGACCTGACCACAAATCGTCTCTTAACCCAAAGGACTTTGCGCAGTACGTTCGGGATGTGCGCACCGCCGAGCTCGTCCTAGGTTCACCATACAAAACGGTCGCGAAGAGCGCCAAACAGTACATCCCGCTGGTGCTAAAAAGCATCGTGGCCGGGCGACCAATACGAAAGGGTGAGCGCTTGAGCAGGGAGAATCTTGCCATCAAGCGCCCCGCAGGGGGGCTCCCGCCCAAGGCCTACTTTGCAATGGTCGGCAAACGCGCACACCGCGACATTGCGCAGGACGAGTTTGTCCGCAAAAGCGATTATGAAAAAAAGTAAAACGGGCAAAAAAAGCGTACTAGTCGTAACCGGTACGCGGGCAGAATACGGCAACTTGCGCTCCACAATGGACGCTATTTCCGCGCATACGCGCCTCTCGTTGCGCTTGCTCGTAACAGGCTCGCACACCCTTCGCGATTATGGGTACACCAAGCGTGAGATTGAGCGCGACGGCTACAAAATTGACTGCACGGTTCCTGTCGCGCAGAAAAGCGATATGCTCTCCTCTCTTGCACAGGAAATTGAAGGAACAAAAAAATATTGTCTGAAGCATCGTCCGGATTGCATTCTTGTTCTTGGCGACCGTGACGAGGCGTTTGCCGCGGCTGTAGTGGCTGCACATCTTAATATTCCGCTTGCACACATACACGGCGGCGATGTCACCGGACCCGGCGTAGACGAGGCGCTGCGCCACGCTATCACGAAGATGGCGCACCTGCATTTCCCAGGCACCCATAAAAGCGCCCTGAGAATCCGAGCCATGGGGGAAGAGCGGTGGCGCATTGTCGAGGCGGGGAGCGTAACTCTTGATATTTTAAAGTACACTCCGCTCGTACCGCGCACCGATCTTGCGAAGATTCTTAAACTTGACCCTGCCAGGGAGTGGCTCACGGTCCTGCAACACCCAACTGCGTTTGACGACGCTCCGCTCTCCAAGCAAATATCCTCAACACTGGATGCGCTTAAAAAATTTCCCGAGCATGAAAAAATACTCCTGTACCCAAATACAGATACAGGTGGCCAGATTTTTGTCCGTGCGTTGAAGTCTCTCAAAGGGCCGCGTTTCCACCTATTCCAGTCTCTTCCGCGCCGTGTGTATATGAGCGTGCTTAAAGAGAGTACTGCACTCGTTGGCAACTCAAGCTCGGGCATTATCGAACTGTCGGCGCTGGGGACTCCTGCTGTCGACGTCGGTAACCGTCAAGCGGGGCGTGAGAGGTCCAATAGCGTTATCCACACGCCTTATGATGCGCGGCAGATTGCCTCGGCAATTGCGCGGGCTAGGACGCTGAAGCGTCATAACAAAGGGCGCCCGCTACCGACTCCATACGGCGGAGGGGACGCTGGCAGAAGAATAGCTGTACATTTAGAACGCTTGCTAAGGCATCCAAAATTACTTACCAAAACTAACTAAATTATATATGGCAAAAAACAGGGGATATCAAAAGCTTGTTAAAGAGCATTACCACAAAGAGGCGCAGGCGCACGGCGGGCTCTCCACCTCTACTATGGCAGACAAGGTCACGCGCCAGCGAGAGATAGACAGTATTGTCTCGTACCTAAAGGCGGGCGACAAATGCCTGGAGGTCGGGTGCGGCAACGGCGCAGGTTCGGTGGCTATCGCCCGCGCCAAAGCGGTCAAGATGACCTGCATCGACTTTTCTGAAGACCTACTCGCTATCGCCAGAAAGCAACCTACTAAGGGCATACGCGGAACTGTAGAGTTTAAACAGCAGGACGTTCTTGCTCTGGGTGACAAAAAGACATATGACGTTATATTTACCGAGCGCTGCATCATCAACCTCATGGAGTTGCACGACCAGCAGGACGCGCTCTCGCGCATGGCCGCCGCGCTCAAAAAAGGTGGTCGCATGGTCCTTGTCGAGTCGTTTACCGACGGACTCTCGGAGCTTAACGCCGCCCGCGCCGACCTCAACCTGCCTGCCATAGGTCCGGCTTACCACAACCTGCATCTTGATAAAGAAAAGACAATAAAGCACCTTGCCACAGAGGGTCTTGTTCTACAAGAGGAGAATAACTTCCTTAGCACTTATACCTTCGGTTCCCGCGTCGTGTACCCTGCTCTTGCGCGTGCTGTGGGCAAAGACATCCGGTACAATAGCGCGTTCGGCAACTTCTTTGCTCTCTTGCCGAACGCAGGCAACTATTCACAACTGAAAATTCTCGTCTTCAAGAAAAAATAATATGGCTGCGAAAAAAACGATACCCATAACTCGTCCAACACTTGAGCCTTTTGCGGCGTATGCCCCGCTGTTTAAAAAGACAATTGAGAGCGGCATGCTCACGACGGCCTCTCATGTGCGCGAGTTCGAGAAGCGCACCGCCAGCTATCTTAGGGTCAAATACTGCGTAGCGACTTCATCCTGCACGGCGGGGCTGATGCTCGTGTGCAAAGGGCTTGGTCTTACCGGCGAGGTCATTGTACCGAGTTTTACTTTTTCCGCCTCGGCGCTGCCGCTACTGTGGAATAATCTCACACCGGTATTCGCAGATATAAATCCAGACACCTATACCGTAGACCCTAAACAGGTTGAAAAGCTCATCACTAAAAAAACCTCGGCCATCCTCGCTACACACGTGTTTGGCATACCGGCTAATGTAAAGTCCCTTTCTAACATTGCGCGTAAACACAAACTGAAACTTATTTTTGATGCGGCGCACGCCTTCGGCTCGACACTCAAAGGCAAACACATAGGTGTATTCGGCGATGCAGAGGTCTTTAGCTGCAGCCCGACAAAAGTGCTCACCACAGGCGAGGGCGGTATAGTGGCAACCAACAACAAAACACTAGCGGAGTTTGTGTGTAAAGGGCGCAACTATGGCGACGACGGCAGCAGTGACATAGTCTTCGCGGGTCTGAATGCCCGGATGCCGGAGTTGAGCGCGGCGATAGGCCTGCGCTCGCTCCAAAAACTCCCCGATAATCTAAAGCGCCGCCGTGTCGCGGCGCGCTACCTCACTGCGCAGATGCTGAAAATTGAGCCAAAATTGCGCTTCCAAACCGTCCCTGCGGATGTCGAAACCACCTACAAAGACCTCTCAGTCCACATAGACCCGCAAACGCTAGGTTATACGCGCGATCATCTGTATGAGTTTTTTTCGGCGCGCGGCATAATAACCCGCAAATATTTCTATCCGCCGCTTCACCGTATGCGCGCATACAAAGCCCACCACGACTCTGCACGCGCTCTTCCGGTGACTGAGTATGTCGCAAAAAATGCACTCTCATTGCCGATGTATGCGCATTTGACGAAGGCGGATATGGACCGCATTATCAAAACGTTTAAAGAATTTGTCTATGCTCGATAAAAAGATTAAACGCTTTATCTACAGCCCCTCTGTCCCTATCGGTAAGGCTATAAGCGATCTCTACAAAAAGGCAATCACTATTTGTCTTATCTGCCGCCCGAACGGCGAGATGATCGGCGTGCTGACCCTGTCCGACATCAAACAAGCCTTACTTAAGGGTGTAGACCAAAAGGCGCGCATCAGTTCGATTATGAACACCTCTTTTGTATTTGCCACTAAGTCTGTGTCGCTTTCAGGGCTCAAAAAGCTCGCGATGAAATCAACCTCCTTCGGTACCGGTATTATCGGCAAGGTGCCGGTGGTCGATGCTAATAAGCGTCCGGTCGCGCTTTTTTCAATCGGGCAAAAATCGGCTCGGCCATCTACAGTACTTCTTACCGGCGGAGCGGGATACATTGGCTCGCACCTAAGCCGCCGGCTGTTGAAAGAAGGGTACCGCGTAATCGTACTCGATAAGCTTGCCTTCGGTGACGGTGGTATCCGAGAACTTCTTAAGCATAAGAACTTTACCTTGGTTAAAGGCGATGTTGGAGACATCAGCAAGCTTATGAAAGTCGTTCCTGAGGCAGATTATGTGATTCATCTTGCAGGCATCGTTGGAGACCCGGCAGCAGCGCTCAATCCGCTTCAAACCATGGAAGAGAATCATTTTTCAACCAAACTTCTTGTAGATGTCTGCCAGTACTACCATGTTTCGCGTTTTGTGTTTGCTTCTTCATGTAGCGTCTATGGAGTCAGCGCATCGCTCTTGGATGAGAAAAGCAGGCTTAATCCTGTCTCACTTTATGCCCAGAGCAAACTGTATGCCGAGCGTGAACTTCTGCGGAATGTCAACGACCACTTTCACCCGATCATTTTGCGCTTCGGGACTATCTACGGCCTCTCGCCGAGGATGCGCTTCGACCTTGTGGCAAATATTATGACGGCGCACGCCTTTACCAAAAAGAGGATTACAGTGGATGGTGGCGAGCAGTGGCGTCCGCTCCTGCATGTGGATGATGCGGCGCGCGCATGCATTGCCATGATTCAAGCCCCTCTTGAAAAGGTAAAATGGGAGATATTTAACGTCGGGGCGACAAAGGATAACTTCACCGTAGCTTCCATTGCCAAACTGATCGCCGGAAAATTTAAAGGCGTAAAAATTGAATGGCTCAATAATATCAAAGATCGCCGCGACTACCGCGTCAGTTTCAACAAGATACAAAAGCGTGTCGGGTTTAAAACCGCGCACACAGTGTCTGGAGGAGTCAAAGAAATCGCGGACGCGATGCGCAGAGGCAAGTTCAAAGATTGGGCGGATAAGAAGTATAATAACTATCTAACCCTGCGTAACGTTCTGGAGACCGAAGCCTAGCAGTTATTATGGCAGTATTGGAAACAATAAAAACAATCTGGCGCACTTTCCGCCGGTATCGCTGGCATCTGTTAGCGCTAGCCGCTTCCGGATTTTTGAGTGCTGTTCTCGAAGGAATCGGGATAAACACTGCTATACCGCTTGTTTCCTTTTTTACCGGTAATACCAACGAGGCGACTGACGTTATTACCAAAGCTATACAGGGGCTCTTTGCGTTCCTGCATATACCTTTCAGCTTCCGTTATTTGTTGGTCTTCATGTTGGGACTCTTTATCCTTCGCGCAGTATCGGTGGTTGTATTTGGATATATACGCGGGTGGATAGGCGCTGATTTTCTTGGAAAAGAAAGCGAAGACATTCTGCGACGCACTATGCGTTCGTCCTGGCCGTTCCTTCTAAAACAAAAGATAGGCACCATGCACAATACGCTGGTGCGGGACATCCAATGTACAGGCGGACTATTGGGTATCGTCGGGCAGGTTATTCAATCGTTTAGCGGATTCCTTATGTATCTCCTGGTGGCGCTCAATATATCGCCGGTTATGACTATTTACACTCTCGGCGGTGGTGTAGTGTTGCTTTTTGTGGTTCGGCCGCTGTTACGGCGCACAAGGAGTATTGCCGAGAGAACGGCGCTTACGGAGAAGCAGTTCTCCCAATTTTTAAGCGAGCATATCATCGGCATGAAGACGATCAAAGCCGCCGGAGCAGAAGAGGCTGCACTTCAAAAAGGGAGCGGGCAGATCGGGCTTTTGCGCACGTTATCAATACGCCAAGCACTCGTGCGCTCGGTTAGCAGCAGCCTATTCCAGCCAGTCAGTCTCATATTGGTGGTGATACTTTTTATGCTGACGTACAGTTCGCCTGGTTTCAGCATTATTTCTTTCGGCGCTACTCTGTACCTTATTCAAAAAATTTTTACCTATCTGGAGTCCGGACAAAACGCAATACAAAGTATCTCTGAGTTTTTGCCGTATGCACAGAACATCTCGGCGTTTAAGCGTCATCTAGACCTACATCGCGAGGTGGTAAATAAGGCCGGAAAGCCGATTATTTTTAAAGGCACGTTAGAGTTTAAGGGTGTATCTTTTTCTTACAATGAAGATAAACAAGTGCTTAAAAATATAGATTTTAAGGTAAATGCTGGAGAAACAGTAGGTCTCATCGGGCCATCTGGCACCGGTAAGACATCGGTTGCCGACCTGCTTCTGCGGCTATTTAAACCGACCTCAGGTGAGCTTATAGTCAACGGCATGCGACTAGACGATACGGCACTAGATTCTTGGCGTAAAAGCATAGGTTATGTTCCACAGGAAGCTTTTTTGCTCCACAGTACAATCGAGGAAAATATACGCTTTTATAAAGAATCGCTGACGATGGAAGACATTATAGATTCCGCCAAGCAGGCAAATATCCACGATTTTATAATGGGTTTGTCAGACGGATATCAAACTACGGTAGGCGATCGCGGTATTTTACTCTCCGGTGGCCAGCGCCAGAGGATTGTTTTAGCGCGCGCGCTTGCGGGCAAGCCAGCACTCCTCATACTCGACGAGGCGACGAGCGCGCTCGACCACGAATCTGAAAAACTTATACAAGAGGCGATATTCAAACTTCGCGGCAGGGTTACGGTCTTTATTATTGCGCATCGGCCGTCGACAGTTGCAGACGCGGATAGGATACTGGTGCTCGGCGGCGGGCGCATTGTCGAGGAGGGGACGCCGGCCGAATTGTTAAAAAACACAAAGTCGTACTTCTACAAGATGCAGCACAGTTCGTAGTGTGGTATATTCTGCGGGTATGAAATATACCGATTACCTGCGCTGGGGCGCGCTGTCAGCCCTCTTTTTAGCGTTGTTCGTACCTTTTATTGTCGCAGTCGGCGGGTTCTGGCCGAACCTTTTCTTCCCTTTCATTA
>CAYHVJ010000003.1:20999-30751 GCA_964360085.1 uncultured Candidatus Saccharibacteria bacterium | reverse complement strand
ATTTTGACGCGCCTCTAAACATTTTCGGTCTTAAGTGGAACGCCGACCTGGTGCACCAGGTGGTGCTCGCCATGCAAGCTAACGCACGCCCGAACGTCGCTCATACCAAAGACCGCGGCGAGGTGCGCGGCGGCGGCAAGAAACCCTGGCAGCAGAAGGGGACCGGACGCGCCCGCCACGGCTCCTCGCGCTCGCCTATCTGGAAGGGCGGCGGCGTTACCCACGGCCCGCGCAAGGACAAGATTTACGCGCAAAAAATAAACCGCACCATGGCGGCTAAGGCCCTTTTGACCGTACTCTCCCGCAAATATAAAGACGGCGAAGTTATATTTGTCGATTCAATCGAGATGCAGGCACCGAAAGCATCTGCAGGCAAGGCTGTGCTCGCGGCACTGGGCAAGAACTTCTCCGGATTTATGAAGAAAAAGAATGCCGCGCTCATCGCGCTCCCATCGCGCAATGTCGCAACTATTAAATCCTTCAGCAACTTCGGCAACATTTCCGTCGAAGAGGCGCGCAATCTCAACCCGCTCTCTGTCCTCTCGGCTAAATATCTTGTTATCGCCTCGCCTAAAGATGCGATAGAGATGCTCGGCAAGAAAACAAAATAATATGAACAAGCATTCCGGACACATACTTATCTCCCCGCGCGTCACCGAAAAGGGCGCCTACCTCGCCGAAGCTGGCGCATATGTATTCAACGTGGCGCCAAAGGCCAATAAAAAAATGATCGCCGCCGCGATTAAAGAAATTTACAAAGTTTCGCCGCGCAAAGTGACCCTGCTCGCCATACCGCGCAAGCGAGTCGTGACTCGCGGCACCAACCGTATGGGTACGACCGCCGGCGGCAAAAAGGCATACGTCTTTTTGAAGAAGGGCGACAAGATTGAGCTCGCGTAATAAAATCGTATGAAATCCTACAAACCTTACACAGACTCGCGCCGCCACATGACCACCGTTACCTTTAAGGGCAAGGTCACTACCAATGAGCCGCACAAGGCGCTGACAAAAGGCGGCAAGCGCGACTTCGGCCGCAACAGCGCGGGCCGCATCACCGTGCGACACAAGGGCGGCGGACACAAGCGCCTCTTCCGCGACGTCGACTTTGATTACAAAAAGATGGTCCCCGCCGTGGTCGAGACGGTCGAGTACGACCCGAACCGCTCCGGCTTTATTGGCCTCCTGTTGTACAAAGACGGCGAGCGCCGCTACGCTCTTTTACCGCAGTCGGTCAAGGTGGGTAGCACTATTGAAACTTCGCCGACCGCTTCCGCCACTCCGGGCAACCGCATGCCGCTTAAAAACGTACCCATCGGCGCATTTATCTACAATGTGGAAATAAAACCGGGCAACGGCGGCAAGCTCGGCCGCTCGGCCGGGGTGCACATCGAACTCATCGCGCGCGACCAAGGGTATGCCGACCTCAAAATGCCAAGCAGCGAAATCCGCAAAGTGCTCGAGACCTGTTGGGCGACCATAGGCGAAGTTTCAAACGACGAGCACCACCTGCGCACCATCGGCAAGGCAGGGCGCTCGCGCTGGTTGGGCATCCGCCCGACGGTGCGCGGCACCGCGATGAACCCGGTTGACCACCCGCACGGCGGCGGTGAGGGCCGCCAGGGCCGCGGGTTGCGCCGCGCCAAGTCGGCTTGGGGCAAGCCGACCGGCAAGGGCCAAAAGACCCGCACGCCGAAAAAGTACTCCAACTACCTCATTGTCTCCCGCCGAAAAGTCGGCAAACGCGGACAGAAGCAATAAAAATATAGAAATAAAAAAGCGCCCCGGTTTCCGGGGCGTTTGATGTTTAGGCCACCATGCGGTGATGATGTGCTGGATGTGCAACCAGTACGGCCTCAAGCTCCGCCGGATATGCGTCGACCGGCTGGCCGAAACGGACATGGTAGTCGCCGAGCACCATTGCCCACGCGTCATCGAGGAACAGAGAGTCGGTGTATTCGTCGATGCGCACATTGACCGGGGCAACATGTGATTTCTCCTGGAATCCTCGGCGCTCCGCATCGTGCAGACTCATGATGGCGGGTGCCGCCATAAGCGTGGCCCACGTGACTCTGCCGTCGGAACCTTTGTAGGTGTCCATCCGGCGTAGGGCAAGTGCGAGAGCATTTTCATCATTGCGCGCCGTTACCACATTTGAACGGATAGTACCGTTACTGATTGAAATCATTTGCAGACGCCAATCGAGAGGCCCATTCTTGTCGAGCCAATCCCTGCCGGCTTGCGCGCGTTTGAGCGCGTCAGCAGGCAAGTCAATTGCCTTGATTGCATCCCGCACGTGGGCAGGGAACCTGGACGTATCGACACTCATGGTTTTCTCCCAGTTTGACCTTTCCGTCCATAACCCTATATCTTTGCTTAACCTTGCGCAAGCAAATAAAAAAACGCCCCGGATTTCCGGGGCGATTGTGTTTACGGTCCAATGGTGGCTGGGACGGCCGGGTCGTAGCGGCGCTCCCATTGATTTACCGGCTCGGGGACCTTGCGGTGCTCGGTTATCGCGCACGTGGCCGTGCCTTGGACGTATCTAAACCCGGTTCTTTTCTCCCAGGCGGGGAGCGCGGTATCGAAGAAGTCCGCATCGCCGGTGGCGGCCAGGGTCGCGAACGGCATCGATTGTCCGTGCCGGTAGCGGAAGTTATAGCTGCGCATGCGGTGTCTCCTGTTGGGGTCGTCTGGGGCTACTATGACACAAGGGCGCGCTTTTGCAAGACTAGTTGCACGATTAGAGTCTTTGCGGTACATTGTGTGCAATCCCGTGTCACAAGGTCCAGACGCTCTCTGTCTGCGACGGACATGGGTTAAATTTATGGCTCGAAGCCTCAAAAAAGGACCATACGTCGACGAAAAGCTCCTCAAGAAAATTGAGGGCAAGAAGCCTCAGACTACTGAGCTTATAAAGACGTGGGCGCGCCGCAGCCAGATTGCTCCGGAAATGGTTGGGTTCAAGTTCGGCGTCCACAACGGCAAGACCCACACCGAGGTCTTGGTGAGTGAAGATATGGTAGGACACCGCCTGGGCGAATTCAGCCCGACCAAGAAGTTCGTCCGCCACGGAGGCAAGATGCAAAAGGAGATGGAGACCAAGGCCAAGGAGGCTGAGATTGCGTCCGCGCAGGCCGCCAAGGCCGCCGCCGATGCCGCCGGCGCCAAAAAGGCCGCCGCTCCCGTGAAGTAATACAAATATATGACCGCCTCTACTGCTACACTTTCAAATTACCGCCAAGCGCCGCGCAAGGTGCGCCTCATTGCCGACCTCGTGCGAGGGCTATCGGTGACGCATGCGCTCGCACTCCTGACTATGCTCCCCAAGCGCGGTTCGGAGCCCATGGCTAAGCTCATCAAGTCGGCCGCCAGCAACGCTAAAGATGTTTCCGCCAATGATCTGTATATATCGAAAATAGAGGTTAACGGCGGGATGGTCTTTAAGCGCATGATGCCGCGCGCGCGCGGCAAAGGAGCGCAGATACTCAAGCGCACCAGCCACATTACCCTTTCGCTTGCGCAAAAGGCAAAACCCAAATCCCAAGCACCAAAAAGCAAACCCGCGCCCCCAAAATAATTTTATGTCTAAAGTCGTACACCCATTTGCACACCGCCTCGGAATCCTGCGTGACTGGCGCCATCGCTGGTACGCGAGCGGCCCCGCTTATTTGGAAAACCTAAAGGCCGGCATTTTGCTGCGCGAGTTTTTGCTCAAGGAGCTGCGCGGCATGTACGTGGGCGGCATCGAGCTCGAGCGCGGCAAGGTTTTGCGCGTCATCATCAAGACCAGCCGCCCGGGCCTTATCATCGGCCGAAGCGGCGAGGGTTCGACTAAGCTGCGCAACTCTATAGCCAAGTTTTTGGCCAGCAAGAAGTTGACTGTGCCGGAGATTAAGCTCGATATCGAAGAAATCCGCAGCCCCGAGAGCAACGCCGCCATCGTCTCCTACATGGTTGCCGAGAGTCTCGAGAAGCGGCTCCCGTTCCGCCGCGTACTCAAGCAGACGATTGAAAAGGTGATGGCCAACCGCGACGTCAAGGGCGTGCGCATCACGCTCTCCGGCATGCTCGGCGGCGGCTCCATGTCACGCACCGAGACGCTCAAGAAGGGCCGCGTACCGCTGCAGACTATCCGCGCGGACGTCGACTTCCACAAAGAGCGCGCCAACCTGCCGCTCGGCGTACTTGGTATCAAGGTGTGGGTGTACAAAGGTGATATCTTCTCCAAGAGCCAGAAGGATAAATAAAAATGTATGTTGTTTCCTAAGAAAGTAAAATTCCGCAAGTCGCACACCATGCGCCGCAATCCAAAGTCGCCCAAGTTTGCGACGCGCGGCATTACGGTTGCGTTCGGCTCGCACGGCCTTAAAGCTGTAACCCCCGCTCGCGTACGCTCCAACCAGATAGAGTCGGCGCGCAAGGTTATCGCCCGCAGCCTCGGCAAGACCGGCAAGCTGTGGGTCCGCATTTTCCCCGACAAGCCTTTTACCCAGAAGCCGCCGGAGGTTAAGCTCGGCAAGGGCAAGGGCGACCCGGTCGGTTATGAGGTACAGGTATGGCCCGGCCGCGTCATGTTCGAGGTAGACGGTGTAGGGGATGCAATGGCAGTCGCGACGCTCAAGAAGGCCGCCGCCAAACTCCCGCTAAAAGCTAAAGTTGTCGCCCGAGCGCACTAATTAATTTGTATGGCAAAGAAACTTAATCTCAAAACCCACTCCGCCGAGGAGCTTACCAAACTCGCCAACGACAAGCGCGAGGAGCTCCGCGCCTTGCGTTTTAACGTCGCAGGCAGTAAAAATCGTGATGTAAAGCAGGTCCAGAAGCTCCGCAAGGAGATAGCCCGCGCACTAACCCAGCTTACCGCCACCAAAAAATAGTTATGGAAAAGACTAAACAAACACAAAAGAAGGAGCTCCGCGGCAAAGTTGTTTCGGATAAGATGCAGGATACTGCGGTGGTAGCCGTCTCGCGCTTTGTTATGCACCCCAAGTACAAAAAGTTTATGAAGAAGACCGCAAAGTTCTCCGCGCACAATCCGGCGAACCGCGCCAAGGAGGGCGACATGGTCACTATCCGCTCGTGCAGGCCTCTTTCCAAGACTAAACACTTCGAGATAGTGTTCGACAAATAAGTATATGATCCAAGACCGCTCACTCGTAGTCGTTGCAGACAATTCCGGCGCCAAAATCGGACGCATTTTCAAAATACCCGGTTCGTCAAAAAAGCGCTATGCCGAAATAGGGGAGTTGGTCGTCTTTTCTGTACAGACCGCCGAGCCGCGCAAGGCGGTCAAGAAGAAGGACGTACTCATCGGCGTCGTCGTGCGCCAGCGCAAGCCCTTCCGCCGCAAAGACGGCAGCTACATCCGCTTTGACGAAAACGCGGTAGTGGTGCTCGAAACCGGCGGAAAGGATAAAAAAGAGCCGAAAGCAGGCCGCATCTTCGGCCCTATCCCGCGTGAACTGCAGGACCTCGGGTACAAAACAATAATCTCCCGCGCGCCGGAAGTCGTCTAAAATTTATTTTAGATAATATAAAAGAAATATATGAATACCATCCACGTTAAAAAAGGCGACACCGTAACGGTAATTTCAGGAGTCGACAAAGGCAAAACCGGCAAGGTGACGCGTACCTTCCCCAAAAAGAACATGGTTCTTGTTGAGGGCGTCGGCAAGCGCACCAAGCACCAAAAGCCGCGCAAGTCCGGCCAAGCTGGCCAGATTATCGAAAAGTTCCACCCTATCAACGCAAGCAAAGTTGCTAAAAAATAATGAAACTCATTCAAGAACAACAGAAGACCGCATTTGATACGCTCAAAAAAGATTTTGGGTGGACTAACCGCATGCAAGCACCGCATATTGAGAAGGTGGTTATTTCGGTGGGCGTCGGCAAGATGCTCAAGGACAAAGGCAAGGTAGAGCTGGTCGCCGACCGACTCGCCAAAATCACCGGCCAAAAGCCGGCATCACGCGGCGCCAAGAAAGCTATCTCCACCTACAAAACCCGCGTGGGCGACAAGATAGGCTACCAGATCACTTTGCGAGGGCTACGCGCGGAGGACTTTCTCAACCGGCTCGTGCACATCGCACTCCCGCGCACCAAGGACTTTAAAGGCCTGGTCACTTCCGCTATCGATGAGATGGGCAACTACACGCTCGGCATCAAAGAGCACTCGGTATTCCCCGAGACGGCCGACGAGGATATTAAAGATGTCTTCGGCATGGCGGTTACCGTAGTTACAACCGCAAAAAATAAAAAAGCAGCTGAAAGCTATCTGCGCCACCTCGGTTTTCCTTTCAAGAAGGACGTTTCGCAAAAATAGCCTGAAACAGACTATTTTTATCCGCCCCGCTTGACACTATTGACTTTTATGATGTTTGGGTGTATAATTGTAACCGAATAGAACATTGACCTAGAAACCCAAGCAACCTTGAAGGAGGGAGCATGACCGACCTATTAGAGCGCTTGCGCTCTCCCGCACATCTTCCAACGACGGAAGAAGTGCGAGTTGTTTGCGAATCGTATAGTAGCAAGGAGGAGTCTTATGGTGATGATAAGACGTATCTGTATAACAGCGTCACCAGGCAAGACTTCGAAACCTTGTTCCCAGAATGGCACGCGTATGAAATCCTCACGAAGGAATTCATTGCGTCGCTTTCTGGGTACATCGCTTCGCAAATAGCAAAGCGTGGCTTGAAGGAGCCGTGCACCATTTTAGAGCTGGGTGCTGGTACAGGACGACTTGCTCATTTCCTCAAGCGAGAGCTTGAAGAGCGAGTGCCTGACCGCTTCAGCTACCACGCAACCGATAACGGCAGTGGAGAAATCCCTGACCAGTTCGGAATGGTAGAGCCTCTCGATTACGCTGAGGCACTCGAGAAGTACAAGCCGAATTTCGTGCTTGTCTCTTGGATGCCCTACGAAATCGACTGGTCAAAAACCATTCGCCGCACGCCTACTGTCGAGGAATATATCCTCATAGGCGAAGCCGGTGGTTGCGTGGGACATGAATGGGCAACGTGGGGAGACGATACGAGGCTCCCGTTCAGCCGCAAACGCCGAATGGCGCCGTGGTTGAAGGACTGCTTCGTCTTGGAGCCTCTTCGCGAAGTGTCTAATCTGCAAGTCAACCGTCGCAGTGAATGCGAAGGTACGGTTGTGGATAGGATACGTTCGCGAACGTTTTCCTTCAAGCGCATGCGAAAGAACGGAGCGGGTTGATACCCCGCTTGGCAACAGAAGTCCCGAGTACTCGCAAGAGGCAGTAGGGACAAAACAATCACCGCGAGGCATCTCCGCGGAATACAAATTGTAGGCAAGCCACTGATAACAAGGTGGCTTTTCTGTTGTAAAACATCCTTCAGAGAAAGGTTTTCTAAAAACGCTGACTTGTTTTTGCGGAACAACTGTCAAGAAATAGCTTTGTGGTATACTGCCTTCATGACTACAGTGGCTCTAGTAAAAAAGATGGAAAAACGCGGTTTTGTAATGGTTCCTCGCGATGAATATGAGGACTTACTGGTGTATAAAAGGCTGAGCAAGCCAGTAAAGGAGTTTGTCCCTACTAAATCTGAACTTATCGCTTTGCGTCGCGCACGTAAAAACTATAAAGAAGGTAAAACAATGTCCCTTCATGAGCTCAAACGAAAGTTGGGATATTAAAGTTGACGCGGGTGTCTATAGGGCTCTAAAGAAATTTCCCCGTGGAGATAGGGAGGCGATTATTGCAATACTAGAGTCGATGCCTCGCAATCCCTTCATGGGTGATATCGAAAAAATGAAAGGCGAAGAGTATAGTTGGCGTCGCAGAGTCGGTTCATACCGAATCTTTTATGATTTGTATGTCGATGTGAGAATCATCCATGTCACTGAAGTTAAGCGCCGCACTTCAAGCACCTATTAATCATGCGGCAGCAAAAGCGACAAAAGAGGATTTCTTTCGGAGAGTTTGATGCCGCACATCTATACTCTCTTGCTGTTGAGAACTTCTGCGTGTCTAAACAAGAAGGAGTTTGTTTTGCATGCGCAAGTCTAAAAACTCGCCTTGAAAAGGTAATCGGAGAGAAAGAGGCACGGGCTATACGACAACAGATTAGGAAACATCCAAACTAGGAAAGGAGGAACACAAAAACTCCCCGGGTGTCTTTGCGGAACAACTGCCAAGAAGTCCTAACCACAAAGACTGTTTTCATTTCGGGTATACTTAGTTTGTATGCTTCCGAATGAGTTGTTTTTTCTATTGTTGGCGCTGACTATAATTTTTATGCCGCTCGGGCATTATTTTTTACTAAAATACTTCCTGTTTTCTGCCGGAGGGACAGTACCGAACTTAAAAAAGTATTTACTCGTCAGCTACCTGATCGCAGTGTTTTGGATGGCGGCAGTTTTTGTTCTTTCTATTTTTGTTCTCTTGGAGGGGAAGAGTTATGCCGTACCAGTTGTCGTAGCCACTTATTTGATTGCTTTTGTATTTCCTTTTGCAACGTATCTCCCTTCCAGGCTTAAGGTCGCGAGAAATAAGACCGTCGGTATCACTATAGTACTCATGGTTCTTGTTTGGATTGTTTGGCAGGCAGCCACTTTTTTGAATGCTTACCAGCCTTCTCAATACAAAGAAGGAGATATGTCAGAGATTAGTTACGGAGGCATCATACTAGTTGCCCCTAACGGAGGAGAATCTTTTGCCATTGGTAGCCCTGTTTTAATCAAATGGTAAGCCTTTAACGTCACAGGAAAAGCTGCGGGAGCACAATTAGATGTGGAGCTTTTTGAGATTAAAGGCGGTAAGCCGCTTATTGATAATAAGAATGTTTGCACCAACTGTACGGGAAGCGGACTTCGTTCTGGCATTTCTGCAACTCCTCTTAAAACAGGCGAAGCAAGCGCTGAGTGGACAGCGGGGAAACTCTACAGTGGTGGGTCTGTAACTCCCGGGAATAACTACGTAATGAAAGCAACCGTAAGCAAAACGGGCAGTCCTAGTGAGTGCCCCGCAAAAATGCCTACCTGCACTATTGAGCTTGACGTCGATTGGAGTGATGGATCCTTTTCTTTAACAAACTAGTTTTTGCAACGCAACCTTCACAGAGAGGTATTTAAAACTGTCTAGGTGTTTTTCCGGAACAACTGCTTCATTTGACTGTCAGGGTGGAGGGAGTATAGTAGGTGTATTACAAAGTAGTACAATACCACTATGCGCACCATTACCACCATATCGCTTCCGGCTGCTGTAGCAAGGGAGGTCAAAAAAGAAGCCAAGGAACAAGGATTCGCCTCGACAAGCGAGTTTATGCGCCATGTTCTGCGTGGATATAAGCAGGAGAAGCTTTTTGCCGGTCTTCGCAAACAACAGGCCTCGTATCGTAAAAAGCCGAAAGCTTTTAAAGTTCTGCGCTCGCTTAAAGATTTGCGCTAGTATTAGCCTATGGAAATTCGGTATTCTCCGAAATTTAAACGGCAGTACAAAAAATTATCGGAAGAAATAAAATCCCGCGCCGGTTAGGGCGCGTGTGTTTTTACCAACTCAGGGCGTATTTTTTGTGATGCAGTTCTGCCCTTTTTCGTAACACCCTTTTTGATAAGGGTCGTTTGTTACGCAGTTTTCGCTCGGCTTTTATCATTTTCTCGACTTGGCAGATTGCCGCCTCCTCGAGCTCATGATGTTTGAGCGCGTGCTTCTTCTGGGTATCCATTACCACTCCTGTTGTGAACTTTCACTAGTACAATAACCTAACGCTAGTCAAATGTCAATA
>CAYHVJ010000003.1:19510-20899 GCA_964360085.1 uncultured Candidatus Saccharibacteria bacterium | reverse complement strand
ACCGTTTCGGGAGGCGTTGTAATGGTCAAAGGCCCCAAAGGCAGCCTGCAAAAGCCGATTCATCGCATGGTGACTATCGAGGTCGGCGCCGACGGCGTGCAAGTGTCGCCCAAGGGCGAGTCATTGCAGTCACGCGCGCTCATCGGTACCTACGCCTCTCACATAAAAAATATGATCGGCGGCGTCAACAGCGGCTTCAGCAAGAAGTTGTTTATTGAAGGCGTCGGCTACAAGTGGGATGTGCAAGGCAAAACTCTCAACCTCGCGCTTGGTTTTTCTCATCCGGTCAAAGTTGCTATCCCCGAGGGCCTCACGGTCAAGGCCGACAAAGGCGCGCTCGATATTTCCGGCTTCGACAAAGAGCTGGTCGGGCAGTTCGCCGCCGACATACGCGCGATGAAAAAGCCCGAGCCGTACAAGGGCAAGGGCATCCGCTATGGTGGGGAAATTATCCGCCGCAAGCAGGGCAAAAAGGCCGCATAAAATATATGTTGAACCGTGAACGCCGTCACAACCGAATACGCGCCAAAGTCAAAGGAACTCCCGAGCGTCCCCGGCTTGCGGTGTACAAATCGAACCGGTATCTTGAGGCTCAGATTATTGACGACACTGCCGGTAAAACAATTTTTTCGGCCAAGATGAAAGAGGCGTCGAAGTTGGGATCAGAAATTGCAAAGCTCGCTAAAGAAAAGGGAATAGACAAGGTCGTGTTCGACCGCGGCGGCTTCCGCTACACCGGCTCAATAGCAGTACTTGCAGATGCGGCGCGCAAAGGAGGTCTCGAATTTTAATGTATATGAATGATGAAAAAGAAATAATCGCAATACCGGAAGTCTCGGAGCCGTCTTCGGACGTATCGACGGAGTTGACGCCGGAAATTGTTGCTGCACCGGCCGCCGCCCCTGCGCGTACCCAACGCGGCCGCGGCGGCCGCGGGGAGCGCAGCGGTCCCGGCGGCCGCAGGTCATCGAACCGCCCTCCCCGCGCCAAGAGCGAGTACGACCAGAAGATGATTACCATACGCCGCGTATCCCGCACAGTCGCCGGCGGCCGCCGCTTCTCCTTCTCCGTGGCGCTCATCATCGGCAACAAAAAAGGCAAGGTTGGAGTTGGTTTGGGTAAAGCGGGCGACACAACACTCGCTATAGACAAGGCCGTACGCAATGCCAAAAAAAATATGATTACTGTCAACCTCACTAAAGACAACTCTATCGCCCATAGGGTGTCTGCAAAATACACCGCATCGCGCGTGGAACTCATGCCGGTACGCGGCCGCGGTCTTGTCGCCGGTTCTTCCGTGCGCCCCGTGCTGGAGCTTGCCGGCATCACCAACACGGTCGCCAAAATCCACTCCGGCAGCAAAAACGGCCTTAACAACGCGCGCGCCGC
>CAYHVJ010000003.1:0-19410 GCA_964360085.1 uncultured Candidatus Saccharibacteria bacterium | reverse complement strand
AAGCGCGTCGGCCGCGGCGGCGGCCGCGGCAAGACTTCCGGGCGTGGCACCAAGGGCCAGAATGCCCGCGCCGGCCACAAGAAGCGCCCTGATGTCCGCGAGAAGCTGAAGAAGCTTCCGAAGCTGCGCGGCTACGCGTTTAACAGCATCGAACTTAAGCCTGCGGTTATCAACCTGTTGGTGCTCGAGAGCATGTTTGCCGTTGGCGATACGGTAAACCCTGTTACTCTGCGCGAGCGCGGCGCCGTGCGCGGCCGCAAAGGCGTTGCACGCGCGGTAAAAATCCTCGGCGGCGGCGAACTGACAAAAAAACTGGCCATTATCGGATGCGCGGTGTCGGCTTCGGCAAAAACAAAAATAGAAAAAGCGGGCGGTTCGATAACTGAGTAACCTTTCATGAACAGCTTTACGCAAAAACTCTCTCTGCTTCTTTCTGACAAGTCGCTCCGCAACCGGCTGTTGTTTGTGGTCGGCGCTTTTGCGGTTTTTCGCGTGCTGGCAAGCATACCTATCCCCGGCATCAATGCTACCCAGCTCGCGCTGTTTTTTAATAACAACCAATTCTTCGGCCTGCTCAACCTGTTTTCAGGCGGAGGCCTAAGCAACCTCTCGCTCGTCATGCTCGGCGTGGGCCCCTATATCACCGCCAGCATCGTCATGCAGCTCATGACGCTGATGGTTCCGCGCCTCAAACAGTTGTATCAGGAGGAGGGCGAGGCAGGCCGGGCCAAGTTCAGCATGTACTCGCGCTTTCTTACCCTGCCTATCGCGCTCCTGCAGGGCATCTCATTTCTTATCATTCTGGAGCGCCAGGGCGTTCTGCCGTCGCTCGGGCTCTTTCCGTTTGCCGTCAACCTCATCACGGTTGTTGCAGGCTCATTTTTGCTCATGTGGATAGGAGAGCTTATTTCGGAGTACGGACTCGGCAACGGCGTATCGCTCATCATCTTTGCAGGCATTGTCGCAAGCTTGCCGCAGACTATAAGCCAGACACTCTTTACTTTCGATGCATCGCAGATACCGCTGTATCTCTCATTTATCGTTGCTTCACTTGTGGTTATTGCGGCGGTGGTTGTCGTTACCGAGGCCGAGCGCCCGGTGCCTGTTACATACGCCAAGCGCGTCCGCGGGATGAAATTCTTCGGCGGTTCCTCGACCTATCTCCCGTTGCGCCTCAACCAAGCGGGCGTTATCCCGATTATCTTTGCGCTTTCCTTCTTGCTCATACCGCAGATGTTTGCGAGTTTCTTCCAAACCAGCTCGGTGGCTCTGCTCGCCAATATCTCAAACTGGATGCTCAGCGTACTGCAAAATCTTTCTATCTACGGCGCGCTTTATTTCGTGCTCGTGTTCCTCTTTACCTACTTCTACACCGCGGTAACGTTTGACCCTAAGCAGATAGCGGAGAACCTGCAAAAGAACGGCGCCTTTATCCCCGGCGTGCGCCCCGGCCCTTCGACCGAGCAGTATTTGGGCAACGTCATTACGCGTATAACCTTTGTCGGGGCGTTCTTCCTCGGCGTTATCGCCGTATTGCCGATAGTGGTGCAGTCGCTGACCGGCATCGCCTCGCTCGCCTTGGGCGGCACGGCGCTCCTCATCGTCGTACAGGTCATTCTCGACCTCACCCGCCGCATCGACGCGCAGATTTCTATACGGGAGTATTAGTTGCTTTTTACAGTCTGAAAGAGTTTAATCCTTGGTAGTCGTTCGGTCTACATCTGAGGAGAGTTGAAATGCCGCACAGGCTTATTGTTGCAGCTGAACAAGCCTTAGATCATGCCATGCGCTATGGTGGTAAGGGTAAACCGCGTCGTAGAGTGCCAACCTCAAAGCAAATAAAGGCTTTGCGTGCGTATCTCGGTCTTTCTCAAATCAGGTTTGCCCAAGCATATAACCTCTCTCTTTATCGAGTGCGAAAACTAGAGAGTAAGGGTTAAATTGCGCCCCAGCCAACCGCTGGGGATTTTTCTTTAATTTGGTATACTAGGGGCATGGCGGCAATAGATTGGACTAACATACAGAAGAAATACAAGGGTCTTTGGGTGGCGCTTGCCGATGACGAGCAAACAGTGCTCGGAGCAGGGAAGACGCTACAAGAGGCTCTTGAACATGCAAAGAAAAAAGGTCACAAAGACCCTATTATGACCCGCATGCCTGAAACGCTGGATACATACGTCGGCCTGTTCTAAATACTCGAGCGATGAAATTTCGATACCATAGATACGGGGATTCACTGCGTCCTGTTATTGAAATACGGGTCAAAGGCAAAATAAATTCCGTGCGTTATGAAGTGCTAGTTGATTCGGGGGCGGACATTTGTCTTTTCGATACGAATGTGGGAGAGGCGGTAGGAATTGATATCAAAAAAGGCAAGCCGTGTGAAGTTTTAGGAGTGGGTGGAAAGTTTTCGCTCTACTATTTGCATCCCATCACGATTGAAGTCGGTGGCTGGTCGTACGATATACAAGCCGGTTTTATGCCGGCAGTAGCGGGAAGCGTGTTGCCTTACGGCATTGTTGGACAGAAAGGTTTCTTTGATATCTTTGTAGTCAAATTTGATTTACTTAAGGAGGAGGTAGAATTAAAACCAAGAAAATAACTATGAACAACCTGAACACTTTTGTGATGATGGGGCGGCCGGGGAGCGGGAAGGGCACGCAGGCTAAGCTCTTGGCCAAAAAAATAGGCGCGGAAGTATACTCTTCAGGCAACCGGCTCCGCGAGATGGCAAAGGGACAGGGTTTTGCAAATCAGAAAATTAAAACAGTGATGGAGAGCGGCGATTTGCTGCCCGCATGGATCTCATCGCATCTTTTTGTGGATGCCTTACTCGGCCTCTCTCATGCCGACGGAATAGTGTTTGAGGGCGCCTGCAGGACCTTACCCGAAGCGGAGGCTTTTGACGAAACCTCGCACTGGCTCGAGCGGCCGTACCAAGCGGTCTTTCTTATGATATCGGACAGCGAGGTTGAAAAACGCCTGTCTTTGCGGAACGGAATAGAAGGGCGCGCGGACGATGCGTCAGACACAGTAGAACGGCGCATCAAAGAGTATGAGGAAAAGACCGCCGCCGCGGTCAACTTCTTTAAATCGCGGGGCGTACTGCTCGAGATAAACGGCGAACAATCTATTGAGGCCGTGCATGCGGATGTGTTGAAAGCCCTGAATGTATCGTGATAGCAACTACGGAAGAACAAATAAAAGCTCTGCGCGCCGGCGGAAAGATCCTCGCCGGGGTTCTTAAAGATGTCGAGGCATTGTGCAAAGAGGGAGTCAACACCGCCGAGCTCGACTTGGCTTGCGAGCACACCATCCGCTCGCACGGCGCGGTGCCGACATTCCTCAACTATCAGCCGGATGGCGCCTCCTACCCGTACCCGGCGGCGCTGTGTGTATCAATAAATGACGAAGTGGTGCACGGCATACCTGATGAAAAGCGCATTCTGCGCAACGGCGACATAATTTCAATCGACACCGGACTCAATTACCAGGGTTATTTTTTAGATGCGGCGCGCACGCTTATTGTCGGCGACGCGACCGACACCGCTGTCGGCGGCGAGCGCTCACTCATCGTCCGCGGCATCGGCGACCTAAAAGCGCACCAGCTCATTAATGCCACCCGCGAAGCTCTGCAGGCCGCAATCTCGGTGGTGCGCCCGGGCAAGCATATCGGCGACATCGGCGCCGCGGTCATGCGCGTCGCGGCCAACCACAAGTTTGCGATTGTGCAGGACCTCGGCGGACACGCTGTCGGCGAGGCGGTGCACGAAAAACCTTTTATAGCCAATGAGGGCCGCGAGGGGGAAGGCGAAGAAATCCTCTCCGGCATGGTATTAGCCATCGAGCCCATGCTCGCCGAGGGCAAGGGTGCGATTATTTTGGACGAAGACGAGTGGACCTACCGCATGAAAGACGGAAAGCGCGCCGCGCATTTTGAAGACACGGTACTCGTGACCGAAACGGGAACCGAAATTTTGACCTCGTGAGCCCTTGTGCAAAGGTTTTTAATATTGTAACGTTAGCGCCATTATGCATCCGAAAGAGGAAAAGACATTCGTCATCATCAAGCCGGACGGCGTGCGCAAGGGCCTTGTCGGCGAGATAGTCAGCCGCTTCGAGCGCCGCGACCTTAAGGTGGTCGCGCTTGAGATGTTTCATCCATCCCGCAAGGAGATGGACAAACATTATCCGAAGGACGAAAAGTGGATCCGCCGCCTCGGCGAGAAGACGCTGGCAACCTACGCCAAGTACGGCCACGATGTCAAAAAAGACTTCGGCACTTCCGACTTGGTGCGCGTCGGTAAAACCGTGCGCGGCTGGCTTGTCGAATTTATGATAAGCGCGCCGATGGTCAAAATGGTTCTACAAGGAGTGCACGCGGTAGATATGGTCCGCAAGATTGTCGGCCCTACGATGCCGTATCTGGCGGAGATGGGGACTATCCGCGGCGACTTCTCCAATGACTCGCCCCTTAATGCCAACGTCGAGCGCCGCTCGGTGTATAACCTCGTGCACGCTTCCGAGACTCCGGAGGAAGCCAAGCACGAAATCCAGCACTGGTTCGGCAAAAAAAGCCCCATCTATAAATACAAACGCTTCGGTGTTGACGAATAAAAGGTTTGGTATACTAGGGTCAGGAGTCCGAAGGCAAAATCCTTACTTACACACAGGGAGCTCGAGGTGAGTGACTTAACGGTCATCCATAGGGCACCCACCTAGTGAAAACTAGGATACGCCTTCGGAATCCTGCAGAGCGTCCCCCTAGCTTTTAAGAATTGGGGGGACTTTCTGTTAAGATGAGTATTCATGCGCGAATCTAATTTATATTTTTACGGCGCGGCGGGTATGGTCACCGGCTCGAATTTTTTGCTCGACACAGGCAATGGAAAACTTTTGATCGACTGCGGCCTGATGCAGGGGATTGGGGAGGAGAAAAATTGGGAGCCATTTCCGTATAATCCGGCGGAAATTTCGCACCTTATCGTTACGCACGCCCACCTCGACCATGTCGGGCGCATTCCGCGCTTGGTACGCATGGGCTTTAAGGGCAAAATTATTTCGACCTCGGCGACCATGGCGCTCGCCGAGCCGCTCTTGCTCGATGCAATGGAAATATTGGGCAATTTTGCGGAGCGCCGCGGCCGCGAGGAGCTGTTTAATGAGCATGACATATCCGCGGCCATGCGGCTGTGGACTGGCATCGGATACGGCGAAAAGACGGATCTTCCGGATAGTGTAGCGCTCGAATTTTTAGACGCCGGACACATTTTAGGTTCGGCGATGGCACGGCTGACGCGCGACGGCAGGAATATTGTTTTTACCGGCGACATCGGCGGCGGCAACTCTCCACTTTTGCCGCCGACGCAGGAGGTAACCGGTGCCACCTATTTGGTAATGGAGGGCACCTACGGCGATAAAACACGACCCGAGGACAAAGACCGCCGCGAGCGGCTTGAGGATATTATCGAAGAGTCCGCCAAGCGCGGCGGCACGCTGCTGATACCTGCCTTTTCAACCGAACGCACGCAGGATTTGATGTACGAAATAAGGAGCTTAATGGTGGAGAAACGCGTACCATCTGTTCCGGTCTTTATAGACTCTCCGCTTGCGCAGAAAATAACCAGTGTTTTTTCTGACTACATTCCAGACTTCAACTTTCACTTCCCTGAACTGCGGTTTATCGAAACCACGGAAGAATCGCGCAAGATACACGACACTGCGGGCCCGAAAATAATACTCGCCGGTTCGGGGATGAGCAGCGGCGGCCGGGTGCTAGCGCACGAGCGCGAGTATCTGCCCGACCCTAACTCGACTCTGCTTATCGTGGGCTATCAGGCGGCGGGAACCATGGGCCGCCGGCTTATTGAGGGCGCAAAACATATTGAATATCATAAGGAAAAAATCCCCGTGCGCGCCAAAGTCGAGACATTGTACGGCTACTCGGCGCACCGCGACAGCGAGTCTCTGCTGGAGTTCGCCAACAAAGCCGCGCAAGGCGCCGAGGAAGTGTTTGTCGTGCACGCCGAGCCGGCGGCCGCAGCGTTCCTTGTACAAAGAATAAGAGATTATCTCGGCGTCAAATCAACCGCGCCGGAAACAGGGGAAAAAGTTGTAATCAACTTTTAAATAACAAATCTCAAGCATCAAATAACAAACAAATTCTAAAATCCAAAATTAAAAATGGAAAATAAGCCGAAATATGATTTGGAAGAAAGAACGGCGAAGTTTGCTCGAGACACGAGAAGTTTTGTAAGCAAACTGCCAAAAAACACAGCTTTTATCGAGGATGGTAAACAACTTGTGCGGTCATCCGGTTCAGTTGGTGCAAATTATATTGAAGCGAACGAGTCGTTGAGCAAGAAGGATTTTGTCATGCGGGCAAAAATCTGCCGCAAAGAAGCAAAAGAGTCACGCTACTGGCTCCAAATGTTTGAGGACTTGCCGCCCAGCTTGATAGGGGAGCGAGACAAGCTAATCCAGGAATCCACTGAGCTCCTTCGTATCTTTAGCGCAATGATTGCTAAGTTTTAGTTTTTCTTGGTATAGTGCCACTAGAAAGAAAACAGGAGCAGGTCTATGAAAATGAGTGGTCTTTGGAATCTCACCACGCGTGAGCAAGTGCTGCGCCACATGAGCGAAACACTCCCCACGCTCGTAAAAACATGTCAAATTATGGCATTGGATTGGTACACGCCTGACAGCGACGTCGACGAATGGAAAGTGAAACTCGTTGGGTATCTCTGTGCCTCGGTTTTTTTGATGAAAAAGCAGGGGCACTCAAGGGCTGCAGCCGATATCCAAGAACTCTTGGACATCGTTCTCGCCGCCGATTTGGTCAACGGGGATTGGCGGAAAGCAGTGTTTGAAAAACACGCCGAAATCAATCCATTCGCTCCGCAACTTAGTCCATTGGACCTTATGGTCGCTTGATTTTCTTTGTCCCGGCTTCGGTCGGGACTTTTTATTTGTTTTTTTGAATTTGTTTGTAGTTTGTTATTTGTGATTTGAGATTTTCCAGTGGTACACTGGACTGATGGATCCGAAACACACGCACTTACGGCTTAAATTTGCCATTTCCGGCGCCGCGGAGACCGGGCATTGCGGCATCGACGCTTACGACAAAGGGCTGGAGCTCGGCCGGCAGGTTGCCAAACACGAGGTAGTAACCATCAACGGCGCGACCACCGGCTTTCCACTCTGGGCGGCGATGGGGGCCAAAGAGGCCGGCGGATATACCATCGGCTTTTCTCCTGCCAACTCCGAGCGCGAGCATATCGAGCAATTTAACCTGCCGGTAGAGTATCTGGACCTCATTGTGTACACCGGTTTCGGCTATCCGGGCCGCGACCTTATTTTGACGCGCTCCAGCGACGCGGTGCTCTTCGGCTGCGGGCGCATCGGCACCATACACGAGTTCACCATCGCGTTTGAAGACCAAAAACCCATCGGCATACTGGAGTCCGCCGGATGGGACACCGATGAGGAACTGAAAAACATCATCGAACTCGGCCACCGCCCGAACAGCCGTATCGTCTTCGACTCTGACCCCAAAGCCCTAGTTGAGCGCGTCATCGAGCTGGTCAACAAAGACAAAATAAACCGCGCCTCCTTCCGCTTTGAGCCGGCTGATGCCCACTCGGGAGCGTTGTAGTTTTAAAAAATTTAGCGGACCTGCGTGACGACCCGGACGAAGACTTCGGGATAGGTTTCGGCGAGCGTGGCGAGCATCTTGGAGTTGAGCTCGACGCCCTTCTTGTTGGCGACGCCGATGAACTTGGAGTATGAGAGCTTTTCGTCAATCAAGCGCAATCCGGCGTTGATGCGGACGTTAAAGAGCCGGCGGTAATCGTTCTTTTTGTCGCGGCGGTGGGCAAACGCGTACTTGCCCGCGTGGAAAATGGCCTCGCGCGCCTGTCGCTTTTTAGTCGAGCGGCCGAAGCGGTAGCCCTTGGTCATCGCAAGAATATTCTTGCGGCGCTTGTTGCTGGTTTTACCTCCCTTTACGCGTGCCATAAATTAGTTGCTAGTTTTAAGCGGGTTGCCGATGTAGCGCTGCATGACCTTGGGCGTCATGGTGCGGGAAGATAGTACCCCGGTTCTATTGTTAGACATTTGTTTGGAACGGCTCTCCTTGGCGTTAAAGTGGTTCTTACCTGGCTTGCGCGCGATAATCTTCCCCGTGCGGGTAACTTTTAGGCGCTTGCTGAAAGATTTGTTGGTCTTCATGATTGTTTTTTTGCCTTCTCCAATACTGTCGCCAGCCCTTTAGGGCTTTTGGATATAGGTTCGCCAAGCTTGTAGTCCGCCGGAATGAGCTTGAGGAACCGCTCCAACCGCTCCTTAAGGAAGCCAAACTCCATGTACTTATAGCGCCCCCACAAAAACAGGTCCACTTTTACGCGATGGCCCTCGGCAAGCCAAGCTGCGGCCTTTTTGGCCTTCAGCTGCATATCGTGGTCGCCGGTGCCTATCTTAACTTGGACGCTTTTCGTCTCGGTAGTATGGGATTTGGCCTTCATTTCCCGGCGTTTTTTCTGCTGTTCGTATTGGAATTTACCATATTCCATGACTTTTGCAACCGGCGGGACGGCGTTGGGGCTTATCTCTATAAGGTCAAGTCCGAACTCAGCCGCCTTGGCAATGGCGTCGGAAAGGGGCAAAACCCCGAAGTTTTCGCCCTCGGGCCCAAGCACGCGTACCTCCTTTGCCCGTATTTGATGATTGACTCTAGTAGTATCCAAGGGTTTTGTTGTGGGGATACTATAGCATAAGATGGTTTATATGAGTATTACCCTTTACACATGGACGACGCCTAACGGTTATAAGGTTCCTATCCTACTTGAGGAGCTCGGGCTCGCTTACGAAATAGTGCCTGTCAATCTTGGCGCCAAGGAGCAGAAGGCGCCGGAGTATCTCAAGCTTAATCCAGACGGCAAAATTCCGACGCTTACCGACCAGGACGGTCCTGGCGGTTCACCTATTACTATCTTTGAGTCCGGCGCAATACTTTGGTACTTGGCAGAAAAAACGGGCAAGTTTTTGCCGCAAGACGCGCACGGCAAATATCTGGCGCTCGAATGGCTGATGTTCCAGATGTCGAGCGTTGGGCCGATGTTGGGACAGGCAAAACATTTCAGAATGGACGCGCCGGAACAGCTTGCGTATCCGCTCAAAAAATTCGGCGATGAAGCAAAACGTATCTACGCAGTTTTAGATAAGCGGCTTTCGGAGGCTGACTATCTGGCGGGGGAGTACTCCATTGCCGACATAGCGGCGTGGCCGTGGGTGCGCAACTACGCAAAGCATGGTGTTGAGTTGGATGACCTTCCGAGTGTAAAAAGATGGTTTAACGTAATCGGGGAACGCCCCGCGGTCAAAGCGGCGCTTGCCAAAGTAGATGCTGCTGTTGTACAATACAAGTCATGAACGGCGTCATCAGAAATAAGCTTGTTTTCGCGCTCTTTATAGCACTCTTTCTTGCTGTAAGCATGGGCGGCGTCTTTACTTCCAATATGATGAACGACACGGCCTCGTTTAACTGCCCGTATATGGGTGTTCCTGTTTTGTGCGCGATGAACCCTCTCCAGCATTTGTCGGAGTGGCAGCAGACATTCGCGGCTATCGTGCAGCAAATAGCAACAGAGGTTCTTCTGCTTCTCGTGCTCTGTGCCGCTCTATTTTTTTCAGTTCATCCGCGATTGCTGGAACCGCGTATGGTCAGAGGCTACCTTTACCGTTCTCCGCCCTCTACCTCGCAGAACAAAAAAATAACCCGTTGGCTTTCATTATTTGAAAACAGCCCCTCGCAGTTCTAAAAGCACCTAAAGAGCCCTGCTTTTTGGGTGCCAAACACGCGCATGCGTGTTTTTTGCATTATCTGTTCACTAAAAACTACTATGGATCAAAAAACAACTATCACCGTGCTGGTAATCATCGCAGTATTTGCGGGTGTCTTTGCCTTGGGCTACTTCAGCAAGGGCGGCACTGCGGCCTCTGTTCAGAATACGGCCGGCGGAAATGGCACAAGCATGCTTACCACGCCTAAATCCGTCTACGACTTCGGTACCATCTCGATGAAAAACGGCGACGTCAGCTACGACTTCAAAGTAACTAACCAGACCGGCAAAGACATCATGGTGCCGACACTTGTCACCTCCTGCATGTGCACGAGCGCGCTTATCGTCGAGCCGGACGGGAGCACCAAAGGACCCTTCCGCATGCCGGGAATGGGATACGTGCCGCCTGCCGACGAACTTATTAAGGCGGGCGAAAGCCGCACCATCCGCGTTATCTACAACCCCAACGCGCACGGCCCTGCCGGCGTCGGACGCATCGACCGATTCGCCATACTTACCGACTCGTCCGGCGGCACGCTTCAATTAGAAATAAAGGCGGTCGTTACCCCGTAATATGAAGAGAATTCTTATTATTACCGGAGCGGTCGCGATGTTCATTATTGGAGTGCTTGCACTGAAGTGGAGTCCCGCGACCGCAACGATTATCTGGAACATGAGCAACGGAGGAGTATGGCTTTTGCCTCTCGTCCTCGCCTCGTCGCTGTTGGACAGCGTCCATCCGTGCTCGTTCTCGATACTCCTCATTACCATAGCGCTCCTGTTCGGACTACAGCTCACGCGCAAAAAGATCATGCAGATCGGCGGCGTGTACATTGCCGGCATCTTCGCCGCATATCTCACGATAGGGCTCGGTCTGCTCCAAGTGCTGCACCTCTTCAATACGCCTCACTTCATGGGGAAATTGGGCGCAACACTGCTTATACTCTTCGGCATCATCACGCTCCTCAACAAGTTCTTCCCGAACATGCCGATCAAGCTCAAACTGCCGTCCGTGGCGCATCGCCCCATGGCACAACTCCTGGAGCGCACCTCCATAGCGGCGGCGTTCGGGCTCGGTATCTTGGTCGGCATCTGCCAGTTCCCCTGCATGGGCGGGCCATACCTCATGGTCATCGGGCTTCTACGCGACCAAGTGACATACGCCGCTGGGTTCTGGTATCTCCTGCTCTACAATCTCATCCTTATTATTCCGCTCATCCTAGTGCTCATTGTCGCGTCGGACAAAACAACGGTCGACACCATGCAGGAATGGAAACGGGTCCATCTCGGGCGCGTGCGCTTGGTCGCGGGCGTTGCCATGATCCTGCTCGGGGCGCTTATCCTCTTACTCTAATCCTATGAACAAACAACTTAAATTTGGGGACTTAATCGGCCGCATAGCGAGCATTCTGCACATTCCCCACTGCAAAAACTGTGAACGGCGCCGCGTCATCCTCAACGACCTCCAGACGGCAGGTCTCAAGGAAACATTAAAAAAGTTACAGCACTGCTGCGACGAATAAATATGAAGTACCTACCATTAGCGCTTATAGTGATTTTGGTGGCCGTCCTCGGCATGGCCCCCGTACAATCCACCATACAAACTCTCGGCCAAGACTCGCAAAAAATTGCCATGCCTGCGATGTTGTCGGATATGGGAGAGAAACTGGTCGAGTTAGGAGTCATAGACCCAAACAAAATGACGGTTGTACTTCAGAATCGCGGTGAAAAAATGGTCATGACAAAAGAGAATGCAGGTTATCTCCTGAACCTCCTGTGGGCGGTTGGGCTCGCAAACAAAAACCCGATTCTTGAAGACAAGACAAAAATGATGAACCCGGCATACGGCGGGACAGAAAACTTTGCCTCGACGGGCGGGTGGACGCTCGCAAAAGGAAACGCCATGGACCACTACGGAATGCATATGGTTATTCCGCTTACCGACGAACAGCAGTCGCTGGTAGACCGCGCGTCGCGGAACATATATCGGCCATGTTGCGGCAACTCCGCACACTTCCCGGACTGCAACCACGGCATGGCTATGCTCGGACTGTTGGAGATGATGGCGTCGGAGGGCGCGAGCGAACAGGATATGTATGATACCGCGCGCGCGGTCAATGACTACTGGTTTCCGCCAACGCCTACGGGCGGAGGCTGCAGCGCGTAAAGAAGTTACTAACATAAAACAAAACCATGCATAATCACGACGGTCATAAGGGGATGATGTGGATGATGCTCATCTGCTGCGCGTTGCCGCTCATCTTTCTGGTTATACTTAGGTTTATCAATTAGCTATTAGCAAATAATTAAACGTATATCGTATGAAAACTACACGAGCAGTCAAAATAGGGTTGGCATGGATTACTATCACTTACGTACTGTGCTACATGGTCGCAGGGTTGCTGCCGGCGGAGGCGCGGCCCTCGCTCCTGCCGTACTTGGTGCACTTCACTACCATAGGGCCGGTAGAAAACATCTTCACGCTTAATAACTTCGTGGCCGGTCTTATCCTCTGGAATGTAATCGTGGGGGTTGGTATCTGGCTGGCTGGATTTCTTGCCCGCTACATTAAAAATTAGTTACCCATGAATAATACTCAAACCCACAAAATCAAAGGGATGCATTGCGCCTCGTGCTCGGCAATAATCGAGAGAACTCTAAAAAAAACAGATGGAGTGCACAGTGCGGAGGTCAACTACGCTACCGAGACGGCCGCCATAGCTTTTGACGAGCACAAAACCAATCTCGACGCGCTCTCAAAAAAGATAGAACCGCTCGGCTACTCGATAGTGGTGGAACAAACGGCAAGCGAGATGGGTATGTCTGCGGGCGAGCATGCCGCACACCTCGGACTCAATCAGTCAAAAAAAGAAAAGCTCGAGGAGCTTGCCGCAATGAAGCGCCAGCTTATGGTAGCTCTGCCGCTGGCGGGAGTATCGGCCGTGGCAATGGTGTTCGGCATGGTCCCGCAGACTCTGCTGCTGGTTATGGCGACGTACATGCTGTTTGTCGTCGGCAAGCCCTATCTTATGGGCTTTTATCGCTTTATCCGCCACGGCGCGGCCAACATGGACACGCTTATCGGCATCGGCACCTCGGCAGCGTACCTGTACAGCGTCGCGGTAACTGTGTTTGCGGAGCAACTCAAGGCGTACATTAACGTCGGCGACACCTACTTCGATGTGACCATCATCGTCATTGCATTCATCACGCTCGGCAAATACTTGGAGAGCCGGTCAAAATTAAAAACCGGCGACGCGATAGAAAAGCTCCTGAACTTGCAGGCTAAAGTGGCGCTGGTGGTGCGAGATGGAAAAGAAGTTGAGATACCGATACAACAGATTGTTCATGGCGACCTGCTTGTGGTAAAGCCCGCAGGAAAGATACCAGTGGACGGCGTTGTTACCGAGGGTTCCTCCTATATCGACGAAGCGATGATTACCGGCGAACCGATGCCGGTGCAAAAAAATACCGGCGACACAGTGGTCGGCGGCACGATAAACACCACCGGCTCGTTTATCTTCCGCGCGACAAAAGTCGGGCAAGAAACCATGCTCGCGCGCATAATCAAAATGGTTGAAGAGGCGCAGGGCAGCCGCGCGCCTATACAGGCATTAGCTGACAAAATCTCAAGCGTCTTTGTGCCTGTGGTGCTGGTGCTCGCGTTTGTGGCTCTCGGTGCTTGGCTATTGATAGGCACCCCATACCTTGGGTTTGCACAGGCGCTTTCGCTCGGCCTAGTGTCGTTCGTCAGCATACTGGTCATTGCGTGCCCGTGCGCGCTGGGGCTTGCCACACCGACGGCGATTATTGTCGGGGTGGGCAAAGGGGCAAAGGAGGGGATACTGATAAAAGATGCCGCGACGCTCGAAAAATTGCACAAAGTAAATGTGGTCGTGATGGACAAGACCGGAACGATTACGAAAGGAAGGCCGGAGCTAGTATCGCTCAAAAATATGTCCGATAAAAGCGACGACGAAATCATTGCAATCCTCGCATCGCTCGAAAACAAGTCAGAGCATCCGATTGCGCATGCAATTGTCTCGTATGCAAAAGAAAAAAATATATCTCTTCTGTCTGTAGAAAAGTTCGAGAGCATAAAAGGCAAAGGGCTCGCAGGCACTGTTAACGGCGTGCAATATCACGCCGGCAGCGAAAAACTTGTTGCAGAGCTTGGCGCGCCGTCACAGTCTCCCCAAAAAGAGACGCGCGCGGGCAATACGCCGGTGTTTCTTGCCGCAGGAGGCAAGGTGCTCGCGACGGTCATGGTCGCCGACGCGCTTAAAGAAAACGCAAAGGAGTCTGTCGCGCGCCTGCATGAGTTAGGAATTAAAGTAGTGATGCTCACCGGCGATGATAAAAACACCGCTCATTATATTGCACAACAGGTGGGTATCGACGAAGTGGTCGCCGAGGTTCTGCCAGAAGACAAGCTCAACATAATCAAAAAACTACAGGCAAATGGTAGTGTGGTGGCCATGGCAGGCGACGGTGTCAACGACGCGCCCGCGCTTGCTGCCGCCGATGTCGGCATCGCGATGGCGACCGGCACTGATGTCGCCATCGAAACAGCGGGAATCACCCTATTGCACGGCGACATCTCAAAGCTGGTTAAAGCTGTCGCGTTGTCAAAAATAACGATGCGCGGCATCAAGCAGAACTTGTTTTGGGCGTTCTTCTACAACATCGTCGGCATACCGCTTGCGGGAGGGCTCTTCTACCCGCTGTTCGGCTGGCTACTCAATCCCGCATTCGCAGGGCTCGCGATGGCGTTCTCAAGCGTCTCGGTGGTCGGCAACTCACTGCGCATAAAAGCAAAAAAAATATGAACACCCAAAAACTTACCTTGCATATCAAGGGGATGCATTGCAGCGCCTGCATCTTGCTGACAGAACTAGAGGCGACAGAAGTGCCGTACATTACCGCTGTGCGCTCCAGCCTCGCCAATCACACGATAGAGGTGGAGGGCGACCTTGCGGGCAAGTCGCCCGAGGTTGTCGCCACCGAGCTGACCGGAGTTCTGCAGCCTCATGGCTATACCGTCTCCGTGGAAAAGCTCGCGCACACCAATAGTTGGGCCGACTTCAAGGTTGCAATACCGGTAGCGTTCGCATTCATCGTGGGCTTCGTGGCTCTGCAAAAGTTAGGCATCGTCAACTTGGCGCCCGGCGGTTCTATGACCTATGGCACCGCGTTCGCGCTCGGCATTGTTGCCTCGCTCTCCACCTGCATGGCGGTGGTCGGCGGGCTCGTGCTCTCGATGTCGGCAACATTCGCCAAAGAGGGCGCAGTGCGACCAACTGTACTCTTCCATATCGGGCGGCTCGTGTCGTTCTTTGTGCTCGGCGGCGTCATCGGGGCGCTGGGCTCCGCGTTCACGCTCAACACAACCGCGTCGTTCATGCTAGGTCTCATTATAGCGGCGGTGATGCTGATACTCGGCATCAACCTGCTGGACCTCTTCCACTGGTCAAAAAGACTGCAGCCCGCGATGCCAAAGTGGTTGGCGCGGCACGCGTACGGGGTGTCAAAACTCAACCACACGCTCACGCCGTTTGTGGTCGGCGTAGCGACCTTCTTCCTGCCGTGCGGGTTTACCCAGTCGATGCAAATCTACACACTATCGACCGGCAGCTTCTTATCTGGCGCGCTTACGATGGGCGCCTTTGCGCTCGGGACACTGCCGGTACTCTCCGCAGTGAGCTTCAGCTCGTTGCGTATCCATGACAGCCGCTACGCGGGCATCTTCTTCAAAACCGCGGGGCTTATTGTGATACTCTTCGCGCTCTACAACCTGATGAATGCCCTGGTGGTTGCAGGGCTCATCGCGCCGTTATTCAGCTTCTAATCCCGCAATCACTATATGAAATCAACAGGCATCTCAATAGTCATCGCGGGAGCGCTCATCGGCGGATCAATCCTGTATACAGGAGTGCGCTCATCCGGCGCTACCGATGTTCCGGCAAACAATGTCAGTATCGTGGACGGAAAACAAATTGTGGAAGTGTCGGTCAAGGGCGGCTACCGTCCTCAAAAAAGCGTCGCTAAAGCGGGCGTGCCGACCGTACTGCGCTTCGTTACCAACGGCACATACGACTGCTCCGGCGCGGTACGTATCCCAAGCATGGGGTATAGCGCGTTCCTCCCCGCGACAGGGAAGACGGACGTAGACCTCGGCGTCCAGCAGGCGGGAGTCCTGCGCGGCATGTGCGCCATGGGCATGTATGTCTTCGAAATCGCCTTCAAATAAAAAGCCCCGCAGTGCGCGGGGCTTCAGTTCAAACGCTGACGCGCGCGCCCTGGTCGTCGAAGACCGCCATAACTTCCTGCTGGCAGACGAGCATGTCGCCGAACATTTTTTCAACCTCGCCGATGTTATCGACGTCGGCTTCTTTCGTCGGCCAGTGATCGCGCGGGTCGATACGCACGACCCGCAGTTTGCCCTTGGGCGCGGTGCAAATCTCCAGCTCCTGCGTGTTCATTTGTACTCTCCCTGTCCGTCAAAACCTCTCGCGACACAATACCAAAATAACACGCCGGAGTACAGCGGGTTGTTTTTAATTTGTGGAGAAACTCGAAGTGTTTGAAATCTTGCAATGAAAAAGCCCCACCAAAGTAGGTGGGGCTGGCCGTCACGAATTCCTTGCTCTTTTGCTAAAGGCGATGCCGCCAATCATAAGACCAACGACCATGGCAACCGCCCATCTGCCGAGTTCTGCCGCAAACGCCAGCACGAGCACACCGGGGAAGCCGTGCCTGTACTGCCAGTTATAGAAAATGGCAAGGAGGCAGACGAGCATGATAAGGGCGCCCAATCCGAAGTTCGGCTTACCGCTCTGGCTACCAACGGCGAGGGCGATAACGAACAGCACGATAGTGGGGAACCACTCAATAAAAAACATAGTGTCCTCCCGTTTGTTTTCCACTCCGACATCTGTCGGCAAAATATGGCTCTATCTCCATACACACTACTCCAGCTGGCAAACTTTGTAAATAGCGTTATTGCAAAACAAAAAAGCCCCGCAGTGCGCGGGGCGGGGTCTGTCAGCGCATGAGCCGCATGGTGCCGGTCTCCATGTCGTCGTAGCGGCGGAGTTTCCCGGGGAGCTTCATTTCCTCGTCGAGCGTGTAAGTGCGCAGAATCCGCACTTCCTCAAGTTTAAAGCGGAAGCCGCGATCTTTTTGCGGAAAGCCGTGCTGGTAGAACCACTTTGCCGCGAGCGGCGCGCGGGTCGCCAATACTTGCAGAGCTATTTCCTGCAGGATAGAGAAGCCGTCAATTTTCCAGTCCTCGTTCTTGAGCGCCCAAATCTCCTCAACAGTCAGCGGGCCTTTGCTTTTTCTTGGCACGATGCTCTCGACGTAATCGGGACAATGTCCGCATTCAAAGCCCCACGTCGGCATCTCGCACCCGATCCATCCGCGGCGCACCGACTCGGGCGCAGCGCCGTGGGGAAGCTTCACTATTTCAATAATCTTGGCGATGCTGCCCATGGGCAACCTCCGCGGTTAGAGTAACGTCTGTGCCTATACTACAAATATTTTGGGGAATTGGCTACAACTCAAATTTTGTCGTCACAAAATTTGGTCGCAGCCCCGGCTCGCGGTTTTGCAAGTGCAAAACAACGCTCCGCCTTTCGCTTCCCCCACGCGAGGCAAGCAGTTGCCTCGCTCGTCTCCACAAACAAAAATGGCCCGCATAAAGCGGGCGCAGTTTTGTACTTGTGGAGACGGGGGGAATCGAACCCCCGTGCAATGGATGAGCGAGTGAGCTTCTACGGTGCGTAGTTTGCTTTATTTTCTTAAACCAAATTCGTATGAAACAAACCAAATCGAATTTAGTAGCAGCTTTGAGTTTTAAGTACGGAGAGTAAGCGACCCTCTGCTCCCGAGTTTAGCTGTATAACACCCGAACCCCGCTCACTAAACGAAGCAGGTAGGTGTCCTCTTAGGCCTTAGCGTAGGCGAAAGAGAAGTTATCCGCAGTAAAATACTGGGATATAACTGATTTTGCAGTTATGAGTTGAAGCGTTTTAGAGAAGACGCCTCACTTCTGCATCGCGCAATGCGCGCGTCAGTCCATTGTCTAAGCCTGTCATCCCCCTACAACACCCGACGCTAACCGGTGTTTGAGACGGTGTACATGCTTACCACTTTTATTGATTTTTCAAAGACCGGTCGATGTCGCGCTTCGAATCCCGCTCCTTTAAGACCGCGCGCTTGTCGTACTTCTTACGGCCGCGAGCGACGCCAATGGCGAGCTTTAGATTCTTGCCCTTATTATACACCCGGAGAGGCACTATTGTCAAGCCCTTTTGGCCTTCGTAGGTCGCCAAAGCACCTATCTCCTTTTTGGTAAGTAGGAGCTTGCGGGTGCGGGCGGGATCGTAGCCCTCTGCCATGTTGCCTGCTTGGTAGGGGGGGATAGAGGACCCAACCAAATATGCCTCGCCGCCGCGCACGGTAATGTGCGAGCCGTCGAGTTTGCCAAGCTTTGCGCGCAGACTCTTGACCTCCGGGCCAAGCAGCTCGATACCCGCCTCGTACTCCTCGAGGATTTCGTAGTTGAGATGCGCTTTTTTGTTTTCCACCAACGCCACTCCGTAACTCTACCACCGGCATTTCTTTTGTCTAAATCCAGGCGAAATGGTAGTATCCTTTAATCATGGCTGACCTAAAACAAAAGCAGGGGGGCGGCAAAAAGCCACCCCGCCGTGGCATGCCGCAGATGCCCCATATGCCGAAGGGGGACTCCTTTTGGGTCAACTTGGCGACCAGTGTTTTGTTGCTTCTGCTTTTGGCCGGTGCTTACGGCTATTTTGCAGGAACCGGTACGGAAGCTCCGCAAGAAATAGCGCTATCGCAAGTTGCAGCCGATATCAACGCGGGGCTGGTCGCAACTATCGAGGTCAACGGCAATGACCTCAAAGTTGCCTATGCGGACAAGACGGAGAAGAAATCCAAAAAAGAGCCCGAAGCATCGCTCTCCGACAGTCTCAAGAATTATGGCGTAACCGCAGAGGCGCTCGCCAAAACCTCCATCGACATCAAGCGCGAGGGCGGGTTCCAGTTCTGGCTCATTACGCTTGCGCCGTTTTTTGCGCCGATACTCCTGCTAGCTTTCTTTGTCTGGTATCTCAGCCGGCAGGTTAAGGGCGCCGGTATGCAGGCGTTTTCCTTTGGCCAAAGCAAACCCCGCCTTATCGACCCGAACGACGAAGCATCGCGCGTCACTTTTAAAGATGTGGCGGGCGCCAAAGAGGCCAAGCAGGAACTTTTAGAGATTGTTGATTTCTTAAAAAACCCTAAGAAGTTTTTGGACATCGGCGCGCGCATCCCCAAAGGCATCTTGCTCATGGGCGCGCCCGGTACCGGCAAAACGTTGCTGGCCCGCGCGGTAGCGGGGGAGGCGGGAGTGCCGTTTTTCTCTATCTCGGGCTCGGAGTTTGTGGAGATGTTTGTCGGCGTTGGCGCCTCGCGCGTGCGCGACCTCTTTTTGACGGCCAAAAAGGCGGCGCCGGCGATTATTTTCGTCGACGAGATAGACGCCGTGGGCCGCGTGCGCGGCACC
>CAYHVJ010000002.1:0-35416 GCA_964360085.1 uncultured Candidatus Saccharibacteria bacterium | reverse complement strand
CTCGTTCGCCTTTACGTACTAAAGAGCAATATTACTCGCCTTTTACCATCTTGAGAAATACCTCTTCGGGTATGTTTACTTTGCCGCGCTCTTTCATCTTTGCCTTGCCCTTCTTTTGCTTTTCGCGCAGTTTCATTTTGCGGGTAATGTCGCCGCCGTACATGTGCTGGGTCACGTTTTTGGCTCTAGCCGAAAGGGTCCTGCTCGAGACAATGCGCCCAAGAGCCTGACCCTGGATTTTGGTACTGAACATCTGCCGCGGCAAAATGCCGTACAATTTTTCCACCGCCGCGACAGCCTCCTCGTCCACACGATGCTTGGCCACAATGCGGGAGAATGCCGGCACCAGCTCGTCGGCCACCAGTATGTCGAGCCGCGCCACGTCTGCAGGCCGAAGCTCCCGCATTTGGTAGGAAACGGATGCGTAGCCGGAGGTCGCGCTCTTAATCTTGTCAAAAAAGTTGCGCATGAGCTCGCGCAGAGGCATCACCACGGTCAGCTTGATGCGGCCTTCAGAAAAGTTCTCCGTCGACTCGGTGACCGCCTCGTGCTCAAAAAGCAGCGTGACCGTGTTGCCCAAGTAGTCCGATGGTAGGAGTATCTCAACTTCCACAAAGGGCTCCCACACCTTGGCAATGAGGCCGTGCTCGGGGAACTGCGGCGCCGAGTAAACACTGACGCGCTTGCTGTCTTTTGTCTCAACTTCATACTCGATGCTCGGCGTCGTAACGACGAGCCGCAGATGCGCCTCGCGCCGCAACCGCTCGGTCACAATCTCCAAGTGGAGCATACCGAGCATGCCGCACCTAAAGCCCCTGCCCAGCATGCCCGAGGACTCCTCCTCAAACGACAGCGACGAGTCGCTGAGCCGCAGCCTGCCGAGCGCTTGGCGCAAGGCGGTAAAGTCATCCTGCGACTCCGGATAGATTGAGGCCCACACCACCGGACGCGGCTCCGCATAGCCGTGCAGGGGCGGCGTAGCGCTTTTCTGGGTGCGTACCGTGTCGCCGACGCGGGCAAAGCCCGGCTCCTTGATGCCTGTCACGATGTAGCCTATCTCGCCGGCGTTGAGCGACGTGGCGACTTTTGGCGTCGGGGAAAAGGTACCCACCTCGAGCGCCGCGAACCTGCGGCCGCTCGCCGCAAACTCCAGCGCATCGCCTTTCATAACCCTCCCGGCGAACATGCGCAAATAAACAATGACGCCTTGGTGGTCGGAGTACTGGAAGTCAAACACCAGCGCTTGCGCGTGAGCTAAAGGCGACGCCTTGGAGAGCCCTGGTGTTAAGGCGTCGCCTTGATTCTTGGGCGGCGGCACGCGCTCTATAACCGCTTTTAACAAATCCTCGACGCCCTCCCCTGTCCGGCCGGAACAGGCAAGCACGTCGCCGGCAGAAACGCCGAGAAGTTTGGAGAGTTGCAGTTTTGTATCCTCAACCTGCGCCAGCGGCGAGTCGATTTTAGAAATCACAGGGATAATAACCAGCCCCTGCTCGCGCGCACTGCGCAGCGTGGTGAGCGTCTGCGCCTGCACGCCCTGTGTGGCGTCTACAAGCAATATGGCGCCCTCCACGGCCGTCAGCGCCCGCGATACTTCATAGCTAAAGTCGATGTGTCCGGGCGTGTCTATCAAATTCAACTGGTACTCGCCATATTTCATTCTAACGGGTTGCATCTTGATAGTAATGCCGCGCTCGCGCTCGAGGTCCATGGAGTCGAGCACCTGTTCGCGCATCTTGCGCTTTTCTATCGTATGGGTAACCTCCAAAAACCGGTCAGCCAAAGTGGACTTCCCGTGGTCTACATGACTGATAATACAAAAATTTCTAATGTGTTTTAATCTTTCCATTTAGTTGTCTTTTCAATACATTTTTGAGTACTGCCCGTGCATCTTTAACTCGTTTTTTATGCATGAGAAACGGCAGTAGGTTGGTTATAAATATCGCGAGCGAGTTCGACTCGTTCACGTTTATGCGCCACACATCGTTATTCCAATAGCTTCCGTTGCCGGGTTGTCCTTTCCTCACGATAATCCGCATGATACTCCTAATTCCATTATGAACAAGGAATTCATGCATCTCTTTAAGAATAAGAATGTCATACGCATCTACCTTGAATCTTCCTCGATTTTCGTAAATGCCAAAGGTACCTTCTGCGTCTATGTAGCCGGCGATAAATGCCCACATACGTTTACTGTCTTGTAGCAACCACTCGCGCTCTTGATTATTGTATTTTGGCAACAAAAAACTGAATGAATGGTTTAGGTAGCAATTCATATGCATGCTACGGTCATTACGAGAAACGGTAATAGTCCCATATTTGGCAAATAGTTTTTTAAACAAATCTTCTTGAACAGTGTGGGTGGTATGACAGCGGACGACGATGGTTTCAGATTTTCCTTTCGGTTTATACACATTCAAGTCCCCGTATCGGAATCCGAGCATATAAGCCCTCTCAGTCTCTGTACCGTCGAAGTCATATCTGGAGTATTTAGTCTGAGCACTGCTTTTGGTTTTGAAGGGTATTCCTAATTCTTTTAAACGGTTTCTTATCGTTATTCCGTCGCAGTTAAATTGCAGGCCAATTTTGCGTGGTGTCCATTTTTTTATCAGATACAACTCTCGCAAACTAGCTTCTGAAATTTGAATTTTTTGCCTGCCCATAGTTCCATTATATACTGAGCCATTTGTGCAAACAAGATAAACTATCCACACCTCGTCACTTTAAGGCTAGAAATAAGGCTTTCTCGGTTGACTACTTGACAAATCTGTTGTACGGGTGTATACTACAGAGGAGAGTTGTTTTGAATTCACCCAAACAGTCAGGAGACTACCATGGCTACTGCTACCGAATACGGCGGCATCGCCGCTGTCATTTCTGTCGCCATCATCACGACCATCGCCGCGGCAAATTACTTCCACCCCGTCGATCCAGTCAAGGCTCGCTACGACCGCATCGATGCGGAATGCGCGAAGCCGAGACCGGACGGAGGCCGTCGCGAAGTGGTCTGGATCGCGGAAGAAATGAACTTAACAGGGAAAGGGGGCTATGTTGTTTGTCCCCGCAAGGATTAACCAACCGCCTCACTTAACCCCTCACTCAAAAGCCTCGGACCACGGTCCGAGGCTTTTTTATATTTAAGCGACGTCGGTGGCTTCGACCGCCGGAGGCTCTTTTACAAAGCGCTTGTGCAAAGCGCCGTACGCTTCGATAAGTTCACGGTTTTGGAGGAGCGCGAGCATTGCAGCGGTAACCATAAGGCCGAACACTCCCGCCAGCGCGCCCTGCGAGACGATGCCGACCACGGTATTTATATCAAGACGCGCGCCTAAGTATGCAAGAGTGCTGTAGGCGGCCGCTCCGCCGATAACCGACGCGGTAAAACTCTCAAACGAAAGCCTGCGCAGAGGCCCGAGCGGGAAGGAAAAGTCGCGGGAAAAAAAGTACAAACCGATCCCCGCCTGCACCAGAGCGCCGAGGCAGTAGCCGAGCGCAAGCATGAGCACCGTCGTGCCCGGCAGGTCGGAGACGCGCAGCATCGATTCGAGGAAGTAGCGCCAAAATATACTGCCATGAAAGGCGGCCATAAGAGCAGAGGCGCTCAGTATCGAAACTGCAACCGACACCAGTGCAAACATAAGCGGACGCGCCGAGCGCCCGGCCGCATAGTATCCGCGCGATATAAGCAGTGTAATGCTCTGCGCGCAAAGCGACACGACAAACAGCGCCAAAGCCGCAGCGGTGAGCCTCGTGGCATCCCAGTCGAACGCGCCCGCGCCGAGTATCGTCCGCACCAGCTGCGCGCGCAGGACTATGACAAACACCGTAGCGGGTATGGCCCAAAAAAGCATGTGCCGGAGCGCCGCCTCGATATGGCGCATAAACTCTCCGCTCTCCCCCGCCGCATGCAGGCGCGCAAGCGTCGGGAACGCCGCCACCGAGTACGAAACGCCGATGATAGCGAGAGGTACCGCCTGCAGATTAAAGGCGAAGGTAAACACCGCAATAGAGCCCGGCGCAAGAAACGACGCCATGGCGGTCAAGGCAAGGAGCGACATCTGTCCCATCGAGAGCGCCAGTGTGCGCGGTACCGAAAGTGTAAGCACCTCGCGCACGTGCCGCCAGGCTTCCCATACCGGCACAGCGGCTCCGCGTTCGGAGGAAAAGAAAGGCACTTGTACAGCCACGTGTAGAGCCGCGCCCAAAACCACTCCCCATGCGAGGCCGGGGAGTCCGAGCACCGGATAGAGCGCCACAATGCCGAATATAATCCCGAGATTATAGAGCAAGGGCGAAACTGAGTAGAGCAGGAAGCGGTGCCTCAGCTGGGTGAGCGACGCCAGTATGTTGCTGGCGCCGAGCAATATCGGCTGGAGCAGTAAAATGCGCATGAGTACCACTAAGTTATCCCCGGCGATTCCCGGGGCGACGAGCGTTGCCAAGTACGGAGCGCATATAAAAAGAGCCGACGCAAGCGCGCCCATCGCCACAAAGAAAAGCAGAAGTGTTTTGCTTAAGAACCCGACGCTCCCCCTCCCTTGCGCCTCCAGCCGCGAGAGTACCGGCAGGAGCGCGTAGAGCGACAGGAGCGACGCGGCAGTGGCGAACAGCATGTCCGGCACGCGGAACGCCGCGTAATACACGTCGAGCGTGTGCGACGCACCGAAAGAGCTTGCAAGCAGGCGGTCGCGCACCAGCGCAAGTAGCTGCGAGAGCAGGGCAAAAAGCGCCAAAAGGTACGCGGCCTGGTGCATGCCGCGCACCTCGATGTTCATAGCGTTAACGAATGTTTTAAGGGTATTGCGCGCGACTTCGACTGGGCTCATACCCTATTTTTACCACATTACTGCTTAACAGGAGCTGTTTGGCGTTCTTGCGGAGGCGTATTTTGTTCAAGCCCGTCGAGCGGCTTTTTTCCTGCGCCCAGATTTGCGACTATTGTTTTTATCTCCGCGTTGTCAGGATTGCCGGACGCGAGCTCTTTGAACAGCCTGAGAGAGTCATTTTGCCGGCCCTGCGCGTAGTATGCGAGACCGAGAAAATATTTGGCATTGGCATACTCCGGCGCCAGCGTTATTGCCTGCTCAAGCGGCCCTATGGAGGCTTTCGAATCCCCGCCGGCGTAATACAAGAGCCCGAGCTGGAACCAGATAGACGCGACTCCAGGCGCGGTCTGCACCGCTATCTGCGTGTTCTGTATCGCCGAGCGCAGGTCGTTGTTGGCGACGTTAATCTGCACGACAAAAAGTATCGCGTCCGTGTAGTCGGGCTTGAGAGTAAGAGCGCGGGTTACATTGTCCTGCGCGCCTTTTGCATTGCCGTTGGAGGCCTCGAGCCGCGCAATCGTAAGAGGAATAACCGGACTGGTCGGATTGAGCCTCTGCGCCTCTAAGTAAGCGGTCTGCGCGCTTTGATAAGCACCCTGAACCTTAAGCGAAGAAAGTAGGTCATATACGCGTCCGAGCGAGTAGTAGGGGCGGTAGTCCGATGGCGAGGTGAGTATAGCGGTTTGGCCTGCGGGGATAATCTTTTGCACCTCGGCGGTAAATTGCTTCCGCGCATCCTCCGGCGTGAGCTTGGTATTTTGAGCAATCGCCGCGAGCTTTCGCGCGCCGGCATCGACCTCTAGGCGCAAGGCATCCGCCGTGCGCTCTATTTTTTTAGATTTTTCAGCGCGGGAGATTGCGGTATCTATATTGCCTTTTGCAAGCTCATAGAGCCCGGCGCCGGTATACGCTTGGGCAATCAGGCGGCGCGACGCCGTGAAGCTTGAGAAAACCGTCGCAACGAGCAGAACGCCGACGATAGAGAGCACGCCGATGCCCTCCAGCATTGACGGAACTGTGGGCTCGTCATCCGCCGTGCGGCCCTGCCGCCAAAGGAACCCGAACGCCGCTCCGGACAATACAAAGGACAGAAGGATAATATTTTGACTTGGAACATAGAGTACGATAGTTGCAAACAGAAACAGGCTGCTGATGCCCAATGTATATGCCGTAAGCTGCTCCTCGCGCGAAAGCACTCTAAGCCGCGCCGCGCGCACGATAGCCGCAATAAGCAACAGAAGAGGCATGAGCCAAGCAATGGCGCCGAGCAGCCCGACGCTGCCGAATGCGGTGGTAAGCGTCGAATAGCCTACGTTAAAGTCGAGATTCCAAAACGGGGTCTTGTTGACTTCTGCGGGCTTATGAGCAAGCCACGAGGTGCTGAATGTATTTGGGCCGGATCCAAGCATCGTCGCGCGGAGCGAGTCGAGCCGAGCCTTGCTTATAACGTCGAGCGTCGACTGCAAGCCGGGGCGTACCTCGAGCGAAGAGACTGGAAATATGCTTGTAAGAGAGGCATTGATAGCAGAGCCGTACAAGAGGAAGATAACAGCAACGGCGGCGCCTGCTACCGGATACCACGGCACCATTGCCCTCGCCGAAATGACGGCTCCTTGCTCGGAGCGCTGGCGCAGTACAGTCAGGAGTCCGAGAACTATGCAACCGGAGAGCAGGAGCATCCACGCTACGGGGAAGTTAACAAGCCCGAGGAGCCCTACCAGCAGTACACCGCCGATAATGATGCCGATGCGCCATATATTGGAAGTCTGGCCGAGTTCAACGCGCGCAAAAAGAAGGATGGAAAGCAGCGCAGCGAGGATGCCGAGATCGTTCCACTTGCCTATTAAGTTGACGGAGCGGTCGGCAAAGGTCTGCAGCGGAATGGCGGTCGCGCCGAAGACGATTGATACGAGTTGGAATACTACCGCCGCTATGAGCGACCAAAACACCACCGTTACAAGCATGCGCGCGGTGCGTAATGTACGGAATAGCGTAAAGGACAACAGGTAGGCAACGGCCGCGAGCAGCACGAAGACAAACGTGTCTGTTTCGATGCTGAAGCCGCTGATTGATGTTGCGCGGTCTGGCGAGAACAGCAATGAGGCGAAGTAAAACACAGGCAGAAGAGCCACCGAAGCGGCGGCATAAAAGCCGTGAGTACGCATGAGAGAGCGGGCGCCGCCTCCGGCTACAAATAGGACTGTGGCCAGTAAGAGCGCGACGGAAAATACCGCCACCTTAGCGAGTTGGAACGGGAACCATGCGGCCGGGATAACAAGCACTAAAGCGAGAACAATACCCGCCAATAATGCGTACCGCGACCACGAAATGTTTCGTGAGTGCATATAGCAATAACAATTAGTAACGGAGGAGCAATACCTCCGCGCTATTTAATAATATCCAAACGGAACTTCTACATGTAATTGTAGCCTGTATTTAAAAAATGAGTGCAAAGCGTGTGGATAGGTGGTACAATGCTTCTAGCGCGTTGAACAGTAGCCCTCGCCGCAAGGTTAGGGAGGAAAGTCCGAACACTCACTTTGGGCAACCAGAGTAGTAAGGTAGCAGGTAACCCCTGTCGTACGCTTTTTGCGGGCGTAAGAGGTGCGAACAGTGACGAACCGAAGGCTTTCTGAAAAGGGAGCTGTTCGGGTGAAACGGCAAAATCCTTACCTGGGTGCAAGGCCGTGTCGCGGGCAACCGCGAAGTGCCGCTTGAGCCGCACAGCGATGGGCGGCCCAGATAAATTACTGTTCAAGACAGAATTCGGCTTACAGACGCGCGCGCAAAATGTGAAAGCCCCGCTACCGCGGGGCTTTTGCCTGTCTAAATCTCTAACTTTGAGCCTTCAATAACACCGTGCGCAGCGGCAAAACCCGCCGGCAGCTCCAGTACATAGCGTGCGGGCGCAGATGGAGAAAAAACTTTTGGGTATGTCTCGGGAGCGACATTGTCGGCAACCGTAATAACTTTGCCGTCTGCGCCTGCCCACACGATATCTATGGGAAATTGCATGTCCTTCATCCATATGCCCCACAAGCCATCGCTTTCAAAAACAAACAACATTCCCCTTCCACTAGGAAGGTCTGACCTTCCGGAGAGCCCCTGCTCACGGAGGACTTCAGTATCAGCGACATCAACCGCAACAGAAATATTGCCGGCCGTTACGGTGCGCACGGCAGTAGTATCCACCCCTTGCGGCCATGCCGTATAAGCGAGTACTGCAACCATAAGTAACATCAATAATGTAAATAAATATTTTTTCAATCTGCGGAGGCGGTGAGATTTGAACTCACGATACCTTGCGGTATGCCACCTTTCCAAGGTGGTGGAATAAACCACTATCCGACGCCTCCAATGCACATAAAAAATACCTTATTTATTCCCTTCCGACCAGAGCCTCGATGCGCTCCTCTACCGGCGGGTGGGTCATAAAAAGCTTGGCGATGCCGCTCATTGCCGACTTAGCGCCGAACGGATTTGAAATATAGAGGTGCGCGATGGCGTTGTTGGCGCGCCGCATCGGCGCTTGGTAGCCGCCGATTTTACGCAGAGCGTTTGCCAGGCCCTCCGGATAGCGTGTGAGCAGCGCGCCGGAGGCGTCGGCCAAAAACTCCCGCTTGCGCGATATCGCCAACTGCATCAGCGTCGCTACAATAGGCGCGAGCACAATAAGCACAACGGCGATAATCGCCAAAACCGGGTTGCTTTTGCCGTCGCGGTCGCCGCCGCCTCTGCCAAATACGGCCGAACGCAGAAAGAAATCTGATGCGAGCGTTACAAACCCGACCAGCACCACGGCAACAGTCGACACCAGCATATCGCGGTTGCCTATGTGGCTAAGCTCGTGCGCAAGCACGCCCTCCAGCTCGGTACGCTCCATTATGTTCAGGAGTCCGGTCGTAACGGCAATGACCGCATGGTTTTTATCGCGGCCGGTTGCAAAGGCGTTGGGTGCTTGGTCGTCGATTATATAAACCTTCGGTTTTGGCAGGCCCGCGGTAATTGCCAGATTTTCTATAATATTATGCAGGTCGCGGTACTGGCTTTCATCCGCAGGCTTGGCGCCCGCCATCACGACCACCACTTTGTCGGAGTTCCAGTAGGCAAAAACATTCGTACCGACGGCAAACACAACCGCAAACAGAAGTATGCCCGGATTGTTAAAGTAGTATGAAATAGCCCAGCCGAGCGCCATCACTACGCCGAAGAACCCGGCCATCAGTATCCAGGTCTTTGCGACGTTTTCTTCCTGATGGGTGTAGAGCGTAGCCACTAAAACTTAACTGCGACAGGATTGCGGGCAGCCGCTTCGGCTTCGTCGAGGGCAAAGAACTCACGCGGTTCAAAGCGGAAGAAGTTTGCAATAACATTGCCGGGGAAGGAGTCTATCGCTGTGTTGAGGTCGCGCACATTGGTGTTGTAAAAGCGGCGCGAGGCCTGGATTTTGTTTTCGGTATCGGAGAGTTCCCGCTGGAGCTCGAGGAAGTTGGTATTGGCTTTGAGGTCTGGATAGCTCTCGGCGACGGCAAAGAGTGATTTGAGTGCGCCTGTAAGCATGTTCTCGGCCTTGCCTTTTGCCTCTACCCCGCCGGCATCCATCGCTGCCGCGCGCGCGGCGGTCACCTTTTGGAGCGTCTCGGCCTCGTGCTTTACATAGCCCTTAACCGCCTCCACCAGGTTGGGTATCAGGTCGTAGCGGCGCTTGAGCTGGACATCGATGTCCGCCCATGCTTCCTTAGAGCGCTGCACCAGGCGGACAAAGCGGTTGTAGACCGCAATAATCCAAGCCAACACGATTACAGCCGCCAGCGGAATAATCCAACTTAGATAGGTCATGCCGTAAGTATAGCAATTCTGTGCAGATTGCAAGTATCGGTGCTAGTAGTCCATACCAGGACCGTCCTGGTTATTTAGTTCTTTTTCGTCTTTCGGCTCTTCTGCAACGGCGGCTTCGGTTGTCAGCAGCATGGCGGCGGCCGATGCGGCGCGCTCGAGCCCCGTGCGGGTTACTTTGACAGGGTCTACGATGCCCGCGGCAACCATATCGGGAACTATCTCATTTTTAACCGCGTCATAGCCGGCGTTGCCTTTGGCGTTCTTAACTTTCTCCACCACCACTCCGGCATCAACGCCAGCATTCTGCGCAATCTGCCGCAGAGGCATCTCTAAAGCTTTCAAAACCACTTCGTATCCCACGCGCATTGCGTCATCCATTTTGTCTTTATTTTTGGCAAAAGTTTCCGCAACCTTCTGCGCCGCCTTTACCAGTGCCACGCCGCCGCCCGCGACTATACCCTCCTCGATAGCAGCCTTGGTCGCGTTTACCGCGTCCTCAATCTTGAGCTTCAAGTACTTCATCTCGGTCTCGGTCGCGGCTCCGACGCGGATAACCGCCACGCCGCCGCTCAGTTTTGCCAAGCGCTCCTCCAATTTTTCTTTATCAAACTTACTCGTGGTGTCGGCAATCTGGGCTTTTATCTGCGCAATGCGAGCACTGATATCCTTCTTGGCTCCCTTGCCGCCGACAATCACTGTTTTATCCTTGGTTGCAATTACCTTACCCGCTTTTCCAAGCATCTCGAGCGTCGCATTCTCAAACTTAATGCCGGTCTCTTCGGAAATTACCTGCGCGCCGGTCATGGCGGCGATGTCCTGCAGCATTTCCTTCTTGCGGTCGCCATAACCCGGTGCTTTGACCGCCAGCACGTTAAAGGTGCCGCGCAGTTTGTTGAGCACAAAAGTGGTCAGCGCCTCGCCGTCTACATCCTCGGCGATAAGCACCAAGTCTTTTTTGCCGGACTCGGCTATTTTTTGCAGTATCGGCAACACCTCCTGCACGCTCGATACTTTTTTATCGGTAATAAGAATCAGCGGGTCCTTGTACGATGCCTCCATGCGCGAGGTGTCCGTGACCATGTAGGCCGAGACATACCCGCGTTCAAATTCCAAACCCTCTACCACCTCCTTTTCAATCCCGAGCGACTGCGACTCCTCTACGGTAACCACGCCATCTTTGCCCACCTCTTTAATGGTGTCGGCGATAATCTGGCCTATCTCAACAGACTCCGCAGAAATAGTGGCAACCTGGCGAACCTCCTCGTCGTTGCCGATTTTTTTTGCAAGCGACTTCAGCGCGCTCACGGCCTCCGCCGCCGCTTTTTCTATCCCGTGGCGCACACCCATGGCCGAGAGGCCCTGCTCGGTGTGCTTCATCCCCTCCTCTACGAGCGCCTGGAGTAGCACCACGGTAGTGGTGGTGCCGTCGCCGGCAATGTCGTTGGTTTTGGTGGCGACCTCCTTTACTATCTCGGCGCCCATATTCTCGAACCGGTCCTTAAAAGAGATTTCTTTGGCAATAGACACGCCGTCGTTGGTGATAGTCGGGCCGCCGTAGCTTTTGTCCAAAGCCACATTACGGCCACGGGGCCCAAGAGTAATTTTGATAGCGTTGCTCGCCTTGTCGATGCCGCTTTTAAGCGCGCGGCGGGCCTTCTCGTTAAAAAGTATTTGCTTTGCCATAATTACAAATTATTATTAGTTGCGTACAAGAGTAATGTCCGACTCCGAGACAACGTAGTACTCAATGCCGTCTATCTTTATCGGCTCATCCCACGGCTTTTTAAAATACACGCGGTCGCCGACCTTGATGTCCATCGGTACATACTCGCCTTTATCATTCCGGCGGCCGGGGCCGACCGCTATAACCTTGCCCTGCTCGGGCTTTTCTTTGGCGCTGTCGGGGAGGACAATGCCGAAGCTGGTCACCATACCCTCTTCTATCCCCAGCGGTTTAATCAAAATCCGGTCGCCCAAGGGCGTAACACCCGCTTTGTTTTTAACGGTTACAATCTTCTTTTTAGTTTTCTTCTTCATAGCGCCTAAATACTAGTTAAAATACCCGGTTGCGTCAAGGTTTTGGTCATGGTAGCCTATTGGTAATGGCGTTTGCGGGGGCGCTCCCCTATATACAAGTGGTTTTGGCGGTCCTTTTGGCGGGCTGCATCTTGCTCCAGCAGACTGGAGCTTCTTTGGGCGGCGCATTCGGTGGCGATAACTTTACCGCCGGCTACCATACCCGCCGCGGGTCTGAAAAGTATCTCTTCTGGGCGAGCATCGTTCTTGGCATACTGTTCGCCGCGACAGCATTTGTAGCACTCCTTATCCGTTAACTCCAAACACAAAACCGGAAGCTTCTGCGTGTTTTTTTGTTTGTCTATGAAAAATTTCTGGCGCACTGCGCAGACTCCCGTTCATATACCCCTGCTTGATTCCTTACAGGACATTTTCGACTCGCTCGGCCGCGGGAGCCACGCGCTCTTTATATTCTTTGCGATTCTTCTGTGCATCAGCAGTACCGCTCTTTTATATACGCTTAAGCAGTCGCTGGCGGTCGAGGTGCCTGCATACGGCGGGAACCTCAGCGAGGGCATCATAGGCAGTCCCCGCTTTATAAACCCGGTGCTTGCCATATCAGACGCCGACCGCGACCTCACCGCCTTGGTGTACTCCGGCCTTCTGCGCGCGACACCCAAAGGAGGATACGAGCCGGACTTGGCAATGGGCTACTCCGTTTCTGATGACGGCAAAACATACACCTTTACCCTGCGGGAGCGCATCTTTTTCCACGATGGGACGCCTGTCACCTCCGCAGATGTGGCCTACACGGTACAAAAAGCCCAAGACCCGGCGCTCAAATCACCTCTGCGCGCCAACTGGGACGGCGTACGGGTAGAAACGCCTGACAATAAAACTGTCCGCTTTATTTTGCGCGCCGCCTACGCACCGTTTATCGAAAACCTGACACTCGGTATTTTGCCGAAAGCGCGCTGGTCGTCTATCAGCGACGAGGAGTTCCCGTTCTCAGAGCTCAACGTAGAGCCGGTCGGCTCCGGACCATATGCGGTAGAGTCAGTATCGCGCACTTCCTCCGGAATCCCGTCGACTTACTTGCTGCGGTCGTTTAATGACTACGCGCTCGGAGAACCCTACCTCGGCTCTCTTACCATCCATTTTTATCAAAGCGAAGGTGCGCTGGTGGTGGCGCTCGGCAACGGCGAGATAGACTCCGCAAGCGGACTCTCACCGGGCAATCTGGGTAGCCTGCCGCCGGAGAATATCCGCACCTCGCCTCTTAACCGCGTGTTCGGCGTCTTTTTAAATCAAAACCAGTCGGTAGTATTGCGCGATAAAGCTGTCCGTTCCGCTCTCAATGACTCGATAAACCGTCAGGAAATGGTAGCCCAAGTCTTGGGCGGATACGGCACGCCGCTTACAGGGCCGGTGCCCAAGACGTTAGGCGACGGCATTCCTTTTGCCAAGGCTTCCGGCAAGGAGCTTGCGGCGGCCGCAAGGCAATCGCTCATAACCAAAGGATGGAAGCCGCGCGCGGACGGCATATTGCAAAAAACAACCGGCACCGGCGCCAAAGCCGTGACCGTAACGCTTGAGTTCGACCTCGCGACGGCCAACGTGCCGGAGCTGCGCGCGGCAGCCGAGTATCTGCGGGCGGCATGGCTTCTTGTCGGCGCCTCGGTCAATGTCAAAATATTTGAGCAGGGCGACCTTTCTCAAAACATCATCAGGCCGCGCAAGTATGACGCGCTGTTTTTTGGCGAAGTGATAGGCCGCGAACTCGACCTGTTCGCTTTTTGGCACTCCAGCCAGCGCAATGACCCCGGGCTCAACATAGCCGGCTACGCAAACAGCACCGCCGACAAGGCACTCGAGGCCATGCGCGCCACCGTCGACCAGAAGAAGCGCAGCCAACTGCTGTCGGCGTTCATCGGGGAGTTTAACAAAGACGTGCCCGCAATATTTCTCTATGCGCCGGATTTCGTGTATAGTGTCCCTAACGATATTGCAGGGGTGGATCTTGGCTTCATCGAGACGCCCGACGACCGCTTCCTCTCATTGCCGAGCTGGCACAAAGAAACCGACGAGGTGTGGCCGCTGTTTGTAAAAAATTAAAAAATGCCCGAACAAAAAAAACCATTTAGACGTTTTGAAAAACGCGGAGTCAAACAAGGCTCGCGCGGGAGAGGACGCCTGCGCCAAGGGGGCCCGCGCCCGCATCAGGCGCACCCGGTGCGCGAGATACCGGAGCACACGCCGATGCTCAACGGCGACGAGCGGCCTATACCGCCGCTTGCAGCCGGAAACATCCGCATCATCCCTCTGGGCGGCGTGGAGGAAATCGGCAAAAACATGACCATGGTGGAGGTAGGCGACGACATCGTTATCGTCGACGCCGGGTTCCAGTTCCGCGAAGACGACACGCCGGGCATCGACTACATTATCCCCAACACCAAGTACCTCGAGGAGCGCCGGGAAAAAATCCGCGGCTTATTTATCACGCACGGACACCTCGACCACATCGGCGGCATCCCCTATATCATCGACCGCATCGGCTATCCGCCCATCTACACGCGCGGACTCACCGCAGTCATGATCAAAAAGCGGCAGGAGGAGTTCCCCAACCTTAAGCCCTTGGATATCCACGAGGTGGAAAAAGAAGACACTGTCAAGGTGGGCAACTTGCGCGTACGCTTCTTTTCCGTCTACCACACCATCCCCGACTCCATGGGCATAGTCATAGAGACGCAGTACGGCGACATCGTCTTTACCGGCGACCTGCGCCTCGACCATGTCGACGGCATACCGACCGAGACGGAAGAAAAAGAATTTTCCTGGTTTGCGGAGCGCAAAGTGCTCTTCCTCGGCGCCGACTCGACCAACGTGGAGAGGCCCGGCTTCTCACTGCCGGAGCGCGTGGTAAAAAAGAATCTGGACGAAATTATCGCCAAAACTCCCGGGCGCCTCATTATAGGCACCTTCTCCTCCCAGCTCGAGCGCCTGATGCGCATGATAGAGCAGGCGGAGCGCGTCGGCCGAAAGATCCTGATAGAGGGCCGCAGCATGAAGGTAAACATCGAGATAGTAAAACAGCTCGGGATGCTCAAGGTTTCTGACAAGACCTTTATCGACGCGGCACAGCTCGAGCACTTGCCCGACAGCAAGGTGGTCATACTGGCAACCGGCGCGCAGGGCGACGAGTTTGCGGCGCTCATGCGCGTCGCGATGAAGACGCATAAATACGTCAAAATCAAAAAGGGCGACACCGTCGTGCTCTCCTCTTCGGTGGTGCCGGGCAACGAGCGGAGCGTGCAGAAACTCAAAGACAACCTCAGCCGGCAGGGCGCGCGCATCATCCACCGCGACACCATGGATGTGCACGCCTCCGGCCACGCCAACCGCGACGAAACATTCTGGATCCACCAAAAGATAAACCCGCGCTACTTTATGCCGATGCACGGCTACCACTACATGCTCCGTGTGCACGCCGACATCGCCAAGGCCTGCGGCCGCGCGGAGGATGAGATAGTTATTCCCGACAACGGCACGGTCATCGAAATTCAGGACGAGGGCACAAAAATAGTGCGTCTCAAAGAGTCGGCGCCCAACAGCCTCCGGCTGGTGGACGGGTTCTCCATCGGCGACCTGCAGGAGGTGGTCATCCGCGACCGCACCGTGCTCTCGCAGGAAGGCATGTTCGTCATCATTGCGACGGTAAACCCCAAGACCGGCCGCCTGCGCAAGTCGCCGGACATAATCAGCCGCGGCTTCGTGTATCTGCGCGAGAGCCAGGAGCTCCTCCAGCAGGCGCGCATCATAGTCAAAAAAACAATCGAGGACGAAGCAAAGAAACAAAATCCGATCAACTTCGACATGATAAAAAACGACGTCACCGACGCCATCTCCCGCTTCCTCTTCGAAAAGACCAACAAAAGGCCGATAGTAATCCCGGTCGTTCTTGGGGTTTGACATATAAATATATTGGTGTTAGGATTTCTCCAGTTGCAACAAGGCACCGAGGAGGGCTTGGCTATGAAGTGGGTTCTCATCTATATTCTCTTGCAACAGAATGGCTTTGGATCTGTCACTCCAAAAATGACTTCACAGGCAGAGTTCTACTCAGAGCAAGCATGCAAAACAGCAGCTGAGCAAATAAAGAAAGATGAGTCTTATAGAAATAGAAGCCTCATAATATGGGCTCGTTGTTTTGCAAAATGATAGACGTTGATAACTGGCGGACGAAAGTCCGCCTTTTTTATTTTATCTAATACACCGTACTCAAAAGACTACGATATATCGTAGTCTTTTTATAATCCGAGGCGGCGCATGCGTGCGGCGTATTGTTTCTTTGACATATTCATTGGAGGAACAATGTCGCTCAACCATTGAAACAAATTAAGGTCTTCCTTGTTTTTGCTGTGTTTTTGCACGCGTCCGACAATGTCGGTATACTTCCCTTTTTGTATCGCTACCCAAATCCGCGCAATAGTAGATGGGCTCACTCGCAAAGTGTCTTGTATGGTGTCAAATGAATACCCTTTGGCTAACATATAAATAATCGCGAATCTTTTTGAAAACATAATACGCTCGGTGGGTGTGAGCAGGTCGACAAAAAATGTTTGGCGCTCGTTTGTCGAGCCTTTGGTTGTAACGCACTCTACAAGCAACTCAAAAATCTTATCCGATACTTTTCGCACCGGCGTGTGTCTTGATACATGCGGCATAAGACTACGATATATCGTAGTCTTTTATATTCAACTTTGTTATCCACACAAACAAAAATCCTCCCGACCAAGGTGGGGAGGATTTTTGGACTGCCGACCTCAAGCTTTATGCTTTCGGGCGGGCGTCGGAGACCGTGAGCATGCGTCCGCCGAAGTCCTTGCCATTCCACATGGCAATCGCGCCGTCGGCACCCGCATCATCCGCCATCTCCACAAAGCCGAAGCCCCGGGAGCGGCCGGTCTCGCGATCAGTCACGACGCTCGCCGTGGTGACTTCGCCCGCTTTGGCGAAGGCATCACGGAGTTCATCACCTGTCGTGCGGTACGGAAGACCGCCGACAAAGAGTTTGCGTGCCATGATTACGAGAAACAAATAGTTTTTACTGTTCTATCGTAAGGCGACCCTCCTGGCGCCATAAACATGGGCTACGGAGACTTACTCGAACAGTAAAAAATATAGCACAAGTCAGGCGGGCTCTGCAATAACCACCAAGCGCTTGTCGTAGCTGCGCTCCGCTTGCACCCAGTCGCCGTCGCAGGTGATAAGTACCAGCCGCGAGGGCCCTGTCGTTGCAAACAAGGCGTCGGTTGAGGCGTTTGGTTCGTACTCTTCCACCGTTGATACGCGATACACGAGCACTTTGCCGGCGCTGTCTTCTACCGTGACGTAATCGCCTTTTTTAATCTGCGAGAGGTGTTCGAAGACGCCTGATTTGAGCAGGGCGTTGTTGACATGTCCGGCAAACACCGCGCTCCCCTGACGCCCTGGTTTGGCGCCGGGCGAGTACCACGCGACGTTGTCGAAATTGCTCGGGGTGGCCATGGTGCCGTCCGCTTTAACGGTGACAGACTCTACTTTTGCGTTTACTCCAAGCGAAGGGATTTTTAAGCGCGCCGGAACAATAAAAATATTGTTATTAATGGCGACAGCAGGTGCAAACGCCAAAAACGGCGCGTCTTGCCCAAGGTTTTTAACCAAACGCGATGTCAGGTCTGCGGCGCCAACGAGTACGCATAATATACCCACCGCAGTAGCGGCGAGTCTGATGTTGTGTGCGCGGCGCGCGTGCGCCGATGCGACAAGAACTCCGCTCTTAGCGGATTGCAATAGCAAATGATTTTCTTGCATACGGGTACGCGGCGATTGCGGCACCAAGGAGCAGTACGAGCGCAAAGGCAAGCTGTGCGGACTGTACAGGCTCAAGACCGGTGTTCGGGAGGCGCGGGTAGGCGTACGCGGTGTAGGTCGGCTGCGCGGAATACACCGGATAGGTGTTGTAGTTAGGATACGTCTGCTGGTAAGTAGGATATACCGTGCTGACAGGCTGCGGGTAATAGCTGGACGATACGGTGACATTGCAAGTTGCAACCTGCGACGCATTGGTAACCGTCACGCTCTGCACGCCGGAACCCTCAAGAGCAGTGGTAAGTACCGGACCGCTGTTGGGGAAGTTGTTGTACGGAGTCCTCCAATTGTACGTGCCGCCTACTCCGCCGGCTGCGGTAAAGCGCGCCGGCTGGCCGACAGCAACGACCGGAGTGTCGGTGCGGCAAGTGAGCGGCGGTGTCTGATAGGTGTAAGGATACAAATAAGAAGAAGGGTAATTGTAAGCGCCGGGATTTACCGTAATGACGCAGGTCTGCGTGCCGCCCGCCGCAATAGTGCTGTCGCAACCGACAGAGTAGTTGGCGGTAAAGTAAGACAGGTTGGTGAGCGTAACAGAATACGCGCCAGGGTTAATAGTAACCAGCGTACCTTGTATGGAACCCTGGAAGGTTGCCGGGTTCGGGCTCTGGCCGGAAACAGCGACGGTAAAATTGCCGGGACTGTAGGAGGAATTAGACTGATTAATAACCTGTACGTATACGTTTAAAAGGCCAGTCGTTGAGGTCTGGGCAAAAGCAAAAACAGGGATAAATAAACCAATAGCGGCAACCGCGTACATAAGGGCTTTTTTCATAGAGCGCCATACTACAACAGCACCCCTAGTTGTGCAAGGGGCTATATGCCGGCGATTTTTATGACCAAAAAGAGTACTGCTGCTCCAAGAATAGTCATGAAGGTGGTAAAAAACGCCGGATGCGCGTGGTGGCTCTCCGGTATAAGGTCTGACGCGCCTATATAGAGGAAGAACCCCGCAAAGAGCGAAAGTGCCAGTGCAAGATACGGCGCCGAGAGTGTAAAAAATAAAGTAGCGACGATACCGAGTACCGGAGCGGCGGCATCAACCAACAACCAACGCGCTGCCAGACGGCGGCTGCCGTTATTTTTTGTAATAAAGTTGACCGTGTTTATGCCGTCGGCAAAGTCGTGCGCCAATACCGCCGATGCTACGACAATACCCACCTCCGTTGATACTTGAAACGCCAGCCCTATACCCATTCCGTCTAAGAAGCTGTGCAAAGAAAGCGTACCGGCGCTCGCCGCTCCCCTGTGCAGGTGGACCCCCGGCGCCTCCCCCGCGTGCGAGTGCATAAGGAGCAGCCGGTCGAGCACTAAATAAATCAAAAAGCCGAGTCCTGTAACAGACAGCAGCAAAGAAGCGCTGTACACGCCCGCGCCGAGCTCGAGCGCTTCCGGTATCAGGTCAAAAAATGCTACTGCAACCACCGCGCCCGCACTAAAACCCAAGATGAGATGCAGGCGGTCGCGCAGCCGCAATGCAAAGAGCCCGCCGAGCAGCGTGGAGATAAACGTTGCTACGGCTATCGCGATAATCATATTATTTTTTTATTTCGCTTATAGAGCTGTTGCGGTGGATAAGTTCGTCGTTGCGGACGGACCGGAAGAATTCGTACTGATTTGCCGGATGCCTGCCGTACCAGTTTAAAAATTTGCTTTCTATTTTTTTCTTTTTTAGCTCCTCGCCGCGTATATCCAAAAAACGGCTGTATTGCTCGAACGCATGCTGCTCGAAGAGGTAGTTGAGTTCGTAAGAGTAACGCGGGTTTACCAAGTATAGTACATACGACCACCAGAAATAAAAGAAAGCGAAGCACATCGGCACCGCTGTATGAAGCAAAAAACGCGGCCTCTCCTCGGCCGCAGCGAGGTGCGAAATAACTACTACGTGCATCGTCTCGTTGTCCTGCGAAAGCCTGGCAAAACGCGTCACTTCAGCGAGCTTGAGCGCTCTCTTTTCGTCTTTATAAAATATTGTCAGGAGCGTATACGCTGCGGAAGACCAGGAGTGGTACGGCACACGCGCAATAACCTCGACCGCGCGGAACTTCAAGTACGAGGGCTCGCGACCGTACAAAAAGTTGCCGCATCCGACCAAAAAGCCGCCTAAAAGCCGCGGCAGCAGCGCCGGGAGGTAGTTATCGTATGTAGTTTTGTAGGCGTGCAAGCGCTCAGAGTTGTTGAGTTCTTGATTGAGCTTTTCCAGCTCTTCGTTGCCGCGCACTAATTCCATTCCGTGCAGTATAACGCACAAAGAAACCCCGCACAAAGGCGGGGTTTCTTATATGCCTATCGTTTAGGATGCCTCCGCTAGTTCCAGAGCGACCGCAGAATCTGCATCAGAGCCTTTTTGGCATCGTGCAGAAATCCGTTCGCCTCTTTAACATCTACTTTGGCGGCGGCAAGCAGAGTCGCGTTGGTAGTAGTGCTGTTTGATGCATTTACCTGCGCCGCACCGCTTATAGCGGCAGCGGCCTGCGCTTTAGCATCTGCTGCACCGGTTTTAAACGCTGCAAACTGAGCCTCAAGAGCGGCCTTGCCCTCCGCACTCGAGCTTGCAATAAGCGCGCCGATGCGACCATTGAACGAGAGCATGCCGTCCGCAGCAGTCTGTATACGGGTCGCCTTTTTTGTAACGGCTTCCGCGGTTACAGTGGCGTTCGCCTTGGTGCGAACCTCTTTGTGCTCGCCCTTCTCTATTTTTTGGAGCCTCTTTTCTATACTGGTCTCGAAACGCACCTCCGTACCTTTGTTCTCGTGCGCGAGCGCAAGAGTCGGCAAAAGGAGTGTTGCTATAAGACCGGTAGAGAGAATTTTAATAAGATTTTTCATAGGTTAATTTGTATAGCTAATAACCGCACACTACCTATGACGGACTGGGTGCGGTTATCTTTCAGCACTATACGGGCTATAAATCGGGCTCCACTAGCCCCAGCCTTATAAGGCGGGAGTTTATCGAGCCCCGCTGGCGGCCGAATTCCTTGACCAACACAGAGACTTTGGCGCTATTGCGGAAGAGTTCCGTCAGGCGCGCGTCGTCCTCCTTGCTCCACGCTCTGTAGGCGTTCGGAAACTTTGCGCGTATCGTTTCTAATTTGGATTTTTGGTCTTGTTTGTTATTTGAGGGCTCTTTGCCGCCGCTTTTTTGTACAAATTGTTTGTGCAAACCCGTAAGTTCGTCGAATGTCATCGCGACAAACGTATTTCTGGCCGCCGCCGATGCGTCTTTAAAATGCGAGTCCTTTTTTAATATCTGCGGATGCACGGCGAGCGCTCGCTCGTTGAAACCACTGAGATACAACCCGCTTAAGCTCCGTACGCGAGAGAGAGCGACATACCCCTGTCCGTACTCAAACGCCGCCGAGAGGTCCATCACTGCTGCATCAAGCGACATGCCTTGGCTCTTGTGCACCGTAATGGCCCACGCGAGCCGCAGCGGCACCTGCACTATTTTGGCCAGCGTCCGCGCGCGGTCGTCGATGCGCCACTCCTCGGGGCTTGCTTCTATCATCGCGCCTTCGCGTGTGCGCACCAGCGGGAATCCGCTCTCAGAAAATCCGGTAACCACCCCGAGCGTGCCGTTGACGTAGCCTGCCTCAAAATTGTTGCGGGTAAACATCACCGAGGCACCCTCTTTGAGTGCAAGCGTCTCGGGCGACAGGCATCCGCGTTTAAGCGCTTCTACCAGCGCCTTGCCGCCCTCGGAGCGCATTGCAAACATCTTTGCTTCCCCTTCTATTTTTGAGAGCGCTTCCTCGTTGATGCGGTCGACGTCGGCATTGTGCGGGTAGAGCCTTGTCGACAAATCGCCGTCCTCAGGATACTCGGCGCGCGCACGCAACGCGTTTTTATGGCTCTCGGTCAGCGTGCCCGCGCGCAGACCGGCCAGCAATTCCAAAAAAACGCCGTCCTCCTGCCGGTGCTGTTCGTTTAAATAGCAATGCAGAGGGTTTGCCTCCTCCCAGCTGGGCGACTCGAACGCAAATTTTGACGGCTCGCCTTTGGAGACGGGAGGCAGTTGGAAGAAATCGCCGACAAAAATAACCTGCAGGCCGCCGAACGGCCGCTCGTTGCCGCGCAGAGTTCGCACGGCGCGGTCTACCAAGCTCAGCAGGCGCGCGTCGAGCATCGACACTTCGTCGATTATAAGTACGTGTGCCAAACGCACGCGCCGCACCAGCGGCTCGCGCTCCAGCAGTGCCTCCAAGTCCCACTCGCTGAGCTCTTTTTTGATGCCTATTCCGCTCCACGCGTGGATAGTCATCCCGCCCACGTGTGTGGCGGCTATGCCGGTCGAGGCGGTAATAGCGGGTTCTATCCCGCGCTCGCGCAGCCAGCTGATGTAGGTGTTGATGGTGTGCGTCTTGCCGCTCCCCGGCTCGCCGGTGAGAAAAACATTCGCCCCTGTTTTAAGTATTTGTAGAGCTTGTGCTTGAGTCATCTCCAATCTTCTTCCTCGACTGCCACCACCTCATCCATCTCGGCGACTCCTGCGGGGATGATGCACAGCACTCTGCCGGCGATTTTAAAGTTGTCGCGCAAAACTATCGGTTTATACTTCGGGTCTTTGCTCTCCGGATACAAAATTGTAACACCGTTGCGCCGCTCGAGGCGCTTGACCGTGACCATGTCGCCGATAATCGCCGCCACTCTGTCGCCGCTTTTAACCTTGTCGGTAAACTGCACCAAAATATAGTCGCCGCTTTTAACCCCCGCGTCGGCCATGCTGTCGCCGACCGCGCGCACCGCGACTATCTCGCCGTGCACCTCGTCGACTATCTGCTTGTCCACCTGCAAAAATTCGTCCGACTGCTCTTGCACAAAGACCGAGAGGTCGTCGCAACCGACATTGGCAACAACCGGCACCGACACCAGCATCGCTGTGCGGCCCTCGGCATCAACCGTGCGCAACTCGATGTTGCGGTGCGAGTACCGGCGGCGCACGACATAGCCCTTGCGCTCCAGCGTCTCGATATATTGCACCACCGTGCGCAGCGACTTAAACCCGAGGTTCTGCCGCAGTTCGTCCAGAGTCGGCGGCTCGCCCTTGGCTTTGATATACAGCTGGATATTGTCCAAAACACGCTTCTGCTTGCCCGTCAGCGATTTATTTAGAGGTCCCATATACGCATAGTTTAGCACAAGTTTTGCGCGCAACTACACAATATACACAAGTTTGGGGATATCTTACTCGAGCGTAATAGAGGTGATGACCATGGGCTCTACAGGGCGGTCGTTTGACCCTGTTGGGGTTGTTTCTATCGCCTTGACCACGTCTAGGCCTGCCACTACCCTGCCGAAGACGGTGTGCTTGGTGTCAAGAAAGTTATTGGCCGCCGTGTTGATAAAGAACTGCGAGCCGTTGGTGTTCGGGCCGGCGTTGGCCATCGAAATGGTGCCGATGTCGTTGCGGTTGCCGGGGCGTATCTCGTCTTTAAACTGGTAGCCCGGGCCGCCTGTCCCCCACTGTGCCGCCTTGGCGTCGTCTTTGCTCAAAGGGTCGCCGCCTTGGATCATAAAGCCCTTGATGACGCGGTGGAACTTGGTGCCGTCATAAAAGCCGCTCCCTGCGAGCTTTGTAAAGTTCGCCACCGTGTCGGGCGCGTCTGCGCCGAGCAACTCGATAACAACGTCGCCCTTGGTAGTGTGCAGCGTCGCTTTTGTACTTTCTTTTGTACTTTCTTGCATAATTTGTTCATTCATAAATAAAAACCAATAACCCGCGCCCAGCACTGCGGCAACTGCCGCTAAGCCTAAAATTATTTTTCCCATGCAAAAAGTATTATACGACAGACAAAGAAAAAAGGCTCCCCAATGGGAGCCTTTGCGCTAGTTGAGCACGACCACTTTTGTGCCGACGCGCACGCGTCGGTATAGGTCGATGACATCGTTGTTCATCATCCGGAAGCATCCTGAGGATTCCGCCCGCCCTATTGAGGCTAGGTTGTTGGTGCCGTGGATGCGGTAGAGCGTCGAGCCTAAGTAGAGAGCTCGCGCGCCGAGCGGATTATCGGGTCCGCCCTCCATGCGTGCGGGGAGAAGGCGGCCATTCTCCATGAACTCGCGCGCTCTCATCTCCTCCGGAGGGGTCCACTCGGGCCACTCCTTTTTGGCGGAAATCTTCGTCGTCTTGCCCCATGTAAAGCCGGGGCGGCCGACACCGACGCGATATACGCGTGTTACACCCGCATCGTCGGTGTGATACAGCCTGCGCTCGCGCGTGCTGACCACGATAGTGTCCGGACCGTACATGGCCAAGTCTATCGCCGGCGTCGCTTGCCGAGCCTGCGGTACCACAGGCACCGAGGTGAGCTGAGCAAGTTCCAGCACCTCTTCCGGAGGCACGGGGCCTTGGAGCTGGCCGGCAAAGTCAGGCCGCACTGTGCTACATGCTGCAAGACCAAGCGCCAACGCGGCGATTACTAAACTTTTCATCTGTTCCCCCTTTGCTAAAAAATCTGATGTCTGCCGACACTATACACTATATAAATTAGCCTGTCAAATACGACACCTTTTATCGTATGCCGGTGTCACAGCTTACTGTCACAGCAGTATAGCCGGCGGGGCCGACGGTGGCCGACGTGTCGTTACAACGCGGATACGGCACTCCGGAGCTCCCCGCTTGTATCACATACTCCCCTGGCGGGAGAGAGACTTGAAACGCACCTTCGGTGTCGCTGGAGGCGGTCGCTATAACCTGCTGCGGATTTATTTTGCTCGAAATCCAAATATTGGTTTGGATTGGTTTGTCGGCGCACTGCGGGTCGGGCGGGTCGCGCTCGACGGGGCAAGTTGGGCCAGCCATGACAGTGCCTTTGATACCAGAAGATGTTGAGCTGGCCGTCGGACACACAAACTCGCAGTCGGGGCCCGTGCGGCCGACATAAGAGCCGTCGGGGCACTGCATGGCGTCGGCGGTGCAGGCTACCCAATTTCCTCCGGGGCTCGGCGCTTGCAGTGGAGTAGTCTAAATATAAAAGACGCCGATGCCGGCGAGCCCGACTACTAGTACCCCGATAAGAGCAGACGTTTTCATAAACGGTTTAATTATAGTACAGTCGGTCCTGCCGCCGCGGTGTTGACGGCCACCTCGTTGATAACCTTGCGCGTAGTGGTTAGCTCGTCTTCGACCTCCTTTTTTTCCTGCCTGAGCTTGGAGTACCGGAACTCATCGCGGATAAGGCCGGGCAAAATCATCAACAACCCGACAAACATCCCGCTCATCATCGCCAAAAACAATACGACCGCGAGCGAGCCCTCTATCTGCCAAGTCAAAAAGGTAACCGTGATAGGGACAATGTTCTGCAGGACAAAAATAACCGATAAAGCGCCGAGTATAGCCCCGACCAAAAGAAAAAATATCATACCCTTCATTGATACATGAAGCCGCATGAAGATTGGGTGTGCGCCTCAGTTTGCCTGCCTATTTGCCGCCCTTTGGTTTTTTGGCATTGCGCATGCCTGCCTTGCGCACAACAGGCTGCATGCGCGAGGCCTGCGGACGCCGCGCGTTAAAGTCCATCCTCCCGCCGCTTCTTTTGTTATTCATATCCTCACTATACCCTAGCCTCTCCTCTCCCGCCGCATTACCAATTAAGCTTAGTGATAGTAAGTTGGAGCACCGTGGCAAAGCTTACCCACGCAAGGTACGGGAGGTTGGCGTACGACACCCATGGTGCGTACGGCCACACAGCCCAGAGCGCCCACACAAGCGTGCCGAGCACCAGCAAGATGTCTGCGGCCGCGAGTATATTACTTTTGAGCCCGAACTGCAGCGGCGTAAACGCGAGATTAAAAATGACGTTGAGGATAAAAGGGAGCAGCACCATAAACGGCAACCTCCCCTGCCAGTACAGCCAGCCGACGTAACCGTAGCTGGCAATAATAATCGCGTACAGCACAGTCCACACCGGCCCAAAAACCCAAGAGGGCGGCGCCCACGACGGGCGTATAAATTGAGCGTATGTCTGCGGCTCGTTCATATGTTTATAGTACTGTACTCTTTTCTATTGCAGTCTTTTGCAAAACACTAGAATAGATTCGGCGCGGGGAGTGAGTTTGTGGCGGACGATGTTGCCTTCGTATCGTTTTAGCAACAGGCCGGCGATAGCCATCTTTCGCAGATGGTCGGAGGCGTTCTCGTACCCTATCTTGAGTGTCTCGGAAATGTCGACGACGGACAGCTCCGGCCTTTGCCGGAGCAGTTCTAGAATCTGCAGGCGCCGGTGATTAGCGAAGCCTTTTACAATGCGCTCGAGCTGACGATAATTTATCGTACTCATGATACCTATAGCATAGCTCTATTGCAGTATTTTGCAAAATACTTGTATAAGGCAGGTGGGGATAAAAAAGATAAAAGATAGAGTAGGTGGACAAAAAAGCGTGCGGCGTTAGAGTGGTGGTGACGAGTTCATCCACCCCTCACGAGGAGGTAAATATGCCTATAGACTTGTATCCTCCCAAACAGAGGGTCCCGCGTCCGGTCGACCGCCGGAGCGAGTACGAAAAGGCCCGGGACGAAAAGAACGAGCAGCTTTTGGTGCAGTGCGTCTGCTGCTCGTGGTACGGAGCAGGGGCGTTACTGGTGCTTGGTTGCATCCTCTATATCCCCGCAGCATGGATAGCCGGAATTTTGGGCTAACCAAGACACAGCAGTGCCGCGCGAAAGCGCGGCATATTTTTTGTTACAAGTTACTTTTTGCGGAACTCGTTGATCTATTTCAGTATTTTGCAAAATACTTGTACACACCGTGTGGGGAATCGGTTTCTTTTGCAGAATACTGTAAAACTATTTTGAGTCCCAGAGCCCTTGAAACCAAGTAAACCATTTTGCCTGTTCTTCCTTTGCGTTTGGACTAGACATCGTAGTTGTCATCATGTCGCGCATTGGCTTATGCGCCTCGTCGGTCGATTGCATGACATGTTGACCACAAGCGCCTGCCACCTTCATCATTTCGTCTCCGCTAAATTCCATGTCGCACCCGCCCTTGTTATCCATAATCTCCTTACAGGTAAAAGTTTTCATAAATCTATTTTAGCACAATGATACTCCCCTACTTTTTGCGGAACTCGTTTTGGTGTTCTTAGACTGGCAAATCCGGCCAATTTTGCTACAGTACCGGCAGTTGTTCCATCTGTTGCAACAGGGGGTTAGCATGAGAAGTGCGCTCGAATTCGACATGGGTGAGGCAGCCCCGAACATGGTAAATGTGGCGACTCTCCCGCAGTTTAAGGGGCAGTTATGCTTCACCAAAGACTCAAATGGTTACGGCTTTATTGCTCGCGGGAGCATTACGCAGATAGGGGGTCCAAAAATTACACTGCCGAACGGAGACCTCCGTCTCCACATAAACGAAAACCGTGGACTCTCCGACCCTATGCCTCGAGGCGCGTGGATTAAATTCTACGTGCGGAGCGCACTGCAGATGCGCGACGGAATCCTCGTCTTTGGTGCAGCACTAGTCGATTAACGACAGTTCGACAAAAAGCCCCCTCCCTCAAAATACCGGAAGGGGGCTTTTTTTATTTATGGAGTTAATTCAGGAGTTTTGGCAAAGCTCCGGCGAAATTTTTCGAGCATAGTGAGAGCCTCATTGGCCTCCTCTACCGTGTAAGCGGTGTGCTCTTGGAAGTCCGCCGCCTTGAGGTGCACATAGTTGCGCACTTTGCGCAGATCGTGGAAGTAATGCCACATGTCCTTGTCGATAAACTTAAAGCTGTGGTACGCCTCGCCAAGCAGGGCGACAAAGTCGTTGCGCACGCCCATCGGCATGCCGGCGGCCGTCTTGGCGGTATAGATCATATCAAACAGAGCGGCCTCGACTATCCCCCCTACCGCACCGAGGATGTCCTTGCACAAAAGCGACTCGATAGTCAGGTATATTTGGTACTCGTTGTACAAGTTGACCGAAAACTCGAGGTACTGCATTTGATAAGCGATATTCTCCCGCAAAGAAATATCCGAAATAAAAGCCCACTGCTCTTTGTGATAAGCGGCGGGGTGGGGCCGCTTGTCTTTAGGAAAAAGCTCCTTCCTATCCGAGTTATCCGCCTTGCGGTTATTCTCCCCCGGCGCAGTAGTTTTGTGCAGTAGGTTCATGAGCCTCTATATTAATCCGTAATTAACTACTGAGCTAATTCAGGAGTTTATCTTTTACTCCCCTTCATGCTTTTCAATTTCTTTTCTAAAGCAGGACGTATTTCTTTACCCACACTCTCATAAATTGTTATCAAATCTTCATAGGCACCTTTGCCACCTAGGAAATCCCAAAAATCTTTACCTACCAAAAAATCCTGCCCATTATCGAAAAACTTTAAGCACGTCCATCTATCATACTTTCTGGGAAAGTACGGGTTATAGTACATACCGAGAAATATTTTTACTCGTTTACCCGCCGCTGCTCTCATTGCATAAATTTCTAGCAAATCTCTTTTCGCTGCCCTCATCTCATTTTTATTTGGCTTCGGGCCTTTTATCTCCAAGTAAATCTCTTCTCCATTTTTTCGTTGTAGGTACAAATCTACAGTCTGGTACCTGGCAACTGTTTTTCCTTTTGTACTTGCTTTATATATTTCAAGAGATTCCTTCTTATGGTCTGGACGCCTTCTAACACTGTCTAGATCGCTAAGGATGTCTTCAAATGTTTTTTGAGCCTTCACCGTAACAACGCCTGCAAGTCTAGATTTGCCCTGTAACTTTTTCGCGTGCACAAAATTCCCACTAGATACCATTTTTGCAATAGTTTCATGCCAATTACCCATGCCTGTCTCACACCCGTGTATAAACCCCTTAACTAAGTATCCTTATTTTGTAAACAAGGAGTACTGAAAAGGCTTCGCGGAGTCCATTCCACTCAAAGTGTATGTACTTACTTTCTTCTCCACTTTTTCCTTCAAGAAATCGTGGATTTTCTTCTTGGTAGCTGACGAAAGCGCCATGAGCTATACGCTAACACCTAACCATGCTGTCGTCTACGGAAGGACTCTACGAGGATTTGAAGTGAAAGATAATTTCTGAATATGGGGTACGATCCCTTTCGGTGCGGTTTAGTACTGGGCGCTTGAATTGGTTTACAATTTTCATGCCTGATTTTTCAGCAATTTGCGGATAGAGATTGTATTTATCATTCGCAACCAGAAATACATCATAATCCTCTTTGAAAAACTTCTTGCAGTTGTTTAGAACATCTGCTATCCCTTGCACATATGATTGCCGTGCTTCGAGACCCTGACCTTTATACAAAGGGCCGATTTCCAAGTCATCATGTCGTTTAAAACCTAGGAGGTCGTACGCGTAGGCATGTTGCTCATGGTAGTCTATTTGACCTACATACGGCGGGGAGCAGAATATTCCTGCAATTTTTTGTTTTTTCAAGATTTTTGAAAACTCTTTGTTTGTTTTTTCAGTACCAGCAAAAATATCCACCTTGCGAGAATCCCCTTTTAAAATAGAGAAGTGCGCGGGTTTGCGTAGTTTTTTGAACTCATCAATGCGGCCGGCAGTATCGACGGCATAGCGATTAAGCATTGTTTTGATAGAGAAGAGGGGCTTACAAATCTTTTTATGCTTAAAACAGTAGTAAGTTGTAACTTGGGGCTCTTTAAGAGTTGCTAAGTCACTATGAGTGGTGGCTCGGCATGAACGTATTGTCCTGCTCAAAATGAGACCTAGAATTTTACGTGTTTTGACATCCTTCTCTTTTTTAATAGCCTCGAACACATGGTCTATCTCTCGACGAACATTAAATAAGTACCATTTATCCAAAAAGGAATCGGAGTCCTTCTGATTTAAAACAATTGAGTATTTTTTTACCAGTTTATTGTATGTAGGAAGAAATACTTTCTCTTTTTCTGTGCCCAATATGCTTTCTTTTATGTTGCCTTGGTTTAATTTGTATTTAAAATCATGACCCGGAAAATGCTTATTATTAAACACGGAAAGCTCAGACAGAAGCTCAATCTCAAATTCCTCAATTTTGTTATCATCCTCAAAAGACTCTAGAGAGTTAAGCATTTTTTGAACTGCCGCGCGCAAATAGTCGGAGTCGTAGTGAGAAGCTTTTACGCTTGCAATCATGCAATTGAACTCAGAGACATCTATACCAACACTGTGAATACCCATCTCGAGTGACTGAATTACCGTAGTACCCGAGCCCAGAAATGGATCTAGAACAATATCCCCGGTCTTAAAGTAGGTTCCCTTCTTAAAATCATCAATGGTTTCCCCCAAAAAATACTCTACAAGCTGAGGGATGTACTTTCCCTTATAAGGATGCAACCGATGTACATGCTTGGTCGTATCTTTTTCGCGTAAATTATCAAAGGATAGTGCCCAATTTAAATCATTTCCTAGCTTACTTTTCCAACTCAACTCTCGCGAGCCTGTATACGAAGCGTAGTATTTCTTAAGGTCGTCGAGATGTACCATTGTGGAACCATTTTCGCCATGTTTTTTAACCTTCCCGTATTGGACGAGGTAAGAAATATTAGTGGGCGAAACCTCTCTCTTGAGGTGACTAGATGCCCATTTAGAAGCCTCTGGAATCGAAACGAGCGACATGATGTAATTATCCCCCATATGTGTATTTTACACCTAATATTTGATGTAAATACACAACATACACAAGTTGTGTGGATAACGTAGAAAACTATAGGCTAGAGATGTCCTCTATTTCAGGAATTTGACAGAAAAAATCTCCTATATGTTCTCGGATTGGCCTCTCTTTATTACGAAAAATATAACTGTCGTCTAACACGCAAGTAGCATGATAATGCATATCTTTTCGATCGTCCCCCGCTTCTTGGGTGCCATAGAAGCACCGGCCGCGATACTTGCCGTAGTAATTAGAAAATCTACATATAGTTCCATCAAAATTTTGGCAATCCTGCCCGCAACGGTATCTCCCTTCCGTATCCAACTCACCCCACAGTGTCCCGTCCGCGTATTTTCTGATAACTGAATCACAATATAAAATATTCGCTCCACATTTAGGACAACGGTTATGCATGTGATTTTTTAAATCAACTGCAAATGTTGGAATCGAGGTCTGTATGGAAAACTCCCTCCCCTGCTTTTCTTTTTCGTAGCCAACTTCGATACCGAAACTCTCTCTGTTCCTCTTTAAGATAAGAAAATCGGGTGGTGCCATTTTCTTCCCGCCGCCAAAAAGTCGTTGAATGAGCAATAACGGAATAATAAGTCCTTTCTTGAGACGAATAAGTTCCAAAAAAACTACGAGCTCTTTGGGACAACCCAAGGTTTTAGGAAGGAGAGAGTCAACAAAGGTGTCGTATGGATCCCAGCCCGCTTGGCGGATAAGCAAAGTAGAGGTCTTAAGTGCTTCTGCCAAATCTCTATCCCCTTCCTTTTCATACAACACATCGAGAGGAATGACTTCTTCAAGTTTTTCTATATATGCGCGGCGGAGCTGTGGATTTATTGTAATGGTGTCTAAGAGTAAGAGCTGATTTACACAATAGAGTACTAATTTAGAAAAATTTCTAAAATTATCCTCCGAGCGAGCGGCATGATAGTACGCTCTACCCGTAAAAATATATTCAACTACATCGCCGAGTATCATCTGACGAGCTAGCGTCGGATTTCCTCTGGTCTGTTTACCCCCCGCATACAGTTCCCTGCCAATCTCATCCATATAGGTACCTAGCTCGCGTGTCATATTTATCTCCATCTGGTTGTACAGAGGGGAGTTAGCGCGAAATACTTCATCGAGACACTTTAAATGTTCGACAGAAATACCAAGTCTTTTTAACAAGACTTCCATAAGTTACTCAAGCCTACCAAATATGAAGGATTTAGCTACCTACTCGGAGTTTGGTTTTCCTTATCGGGTTCGAAAAAAGAAGATCCGAAGGCTTTACTTTGAGACCCTTTTTCTCTCAACCATATGAGGTATACTCCGAACCCCCAACAAAAGACGAAAACCATCATCGCAAAGAAAAGGGGAGGCTCTCCAAAAAAGACAAAGAAATAATAATTTAGTACAAAAGAAATAACATAACTATAGACTGCGGTCGAACTATATCGATAATATATGAGCGATTCTTGATATAAAGAATATTGTTGTCGGCAGATTTCTTCAAGACCCACAAAGTGGGCCCTTAGTAGTACAAGCTCTTCCGGCAACCCTTCTGGAATAAGGAGACTCCCTGATCTTGTAATATTTGCCCTCTTAGAGGAAAGATAAAAAAATATTATGGAAACTAAAAGGAAAGGGAATGTCCACATCAAAAAATAAGCCAAGTAGACCTTTTCATATCCCATGGTAACCGGGAGAATCGCAAACAGGCTGGCCACTGTCATCAAAGTTGCCCCTCGTGCAGTAAACTCTGCCAATATTCTTTGAACCTGGCCCATGTCGTAATACATACCCTCTATTCCCTGTTTGAAGACACTTCGAATCTGTCGTGACAACTCTTGGTTTGTTTTACCAATCTGAAGGAGTTCGGTGTCAGAAAAATTTGATGCACTTCTCTTTTCCATGATTAAAAGCCTATCAAATATGAAAAATTTAGCCATTAACACAAAACCCGCCCTGGAGGGCGGGTTTTGTGTTGCAAGGAGAGCCCCTACACGCTGACCCACAAACCTGTCCGAGCACTTAGCCACTCCAAGTCACTTGGCTGAAGTTGCCCGTAAAACTCGCCTCCCAATTTGAAGACGACAATCTCGTCGTTACCATCAAGATGTCGGCTGAGGTTACTATAGACCTGTTTCGCCGATAGGCTACTTTCCACCAACCAAGAAGAGGTGGTGTTGTGCCAGTAGGTGCCTGAAAGTGACCGTATGTCGGCGTAGAGAGCCTCGTAATTTTGGCCCGGACGCGCAAGTCTATAAGCAATTAGATAGAGATTCATATGCTGTATGTTTATGAATTTCTTGATAAGGTTCGACCAAGAAAGCAAAAACCCGAAAAAGCTTATTAACTTCCTCGGGTCTTCGCTCTAATTTTATTTAGTAGGTGGCTCGAGGGTGGTGATGGTTATGCGTAGCGTTGTAACGGTTGGCGTAACCCCCGATGTTTAGTTTTCGAATTTTCGACTTTCTATTTTCAATATATCACAGTTGAAATAAAATTGCAACCTACCTCCCCTTCCAGTCGCGGATTATTAGTTTTTTGTTTTTGAGGTCTACAGTGACTGTGAGTTTTTGCTTCTCTTTCCACTTAAATTTTCTTATTATTTCCACCGGGAGCGCGAGGCTGTAGGACGCACCGCCGCCCACTTTGGTGAGCTTGCGGACCTGCTTTTTGCCGGAGGTTGCTTTGGGTCTGGCCATGGCTAGATTGTACCTCTAAAAATAAGGGATTTGGCCTCGTCCACAACTCATTGACTCTTCAGTTGAGAGGCGGTAACATATCGGTATCACTACGAAAAAGACCCTTGTAGGGCTCGTCCCTGCCGGGGGCTTTTTTATTATTGGGTTAATTACGTAGTTAACTACTGAGTTCGAAGCCAGCGATGCCGAAGTTTTCACTAAAATGCTGGCCATAATCGTGAAAAGTTGTTAAAAAGAGCTGTATTTCATGGTTATTACTGCTGGGCGGGAGGATTTAGCTACACCGACTCATTACTCGCTGTCCCCTTCCTCTATCTCGGTCGAGAAAAATGAGCCGTTCCCTATGCCGGTTTCTGCATACACACTTTTCATGCCAATACTTACGCGCGGTGGATGCGGTTCCAGACCGTCGCTCCTGCGTAGCCCACCACATACCCGACACAAGCGGCAATGATTATGACGGTAGCCGCCGCGGTTGCCTCGAACGGGCCGATGATAACGGGAATATGAACCATGTGCGCCCAGAGGCTAAAGTCTAAGAGCGGCTGTGCCCAGTTGAGTAACACGAGGATAGACCACAGCACATGCAAGCCCCCTACCATCGCCCCGAACACGAGCCCCACCTTTTTTTGATTAGCCATATAAATTTCTGCGTTACTTAATAATGACCGGTATCTCTAGGGCGTCGTCGTGCTCGGGGAGGCCGGATGGGTTGTCTTTTCTTAATATCAGCGCTCCGCGGTTGCTGTATACGTTCGGGTCGGGCGCAAATGTGAGCTCTGCCTCAAACGGCACAAACTCCTCTGTCATCCAATTATCTTTTGCAGTGGCAATACCCTGCGCGATTATTTTGCCGTCCCAGTCGACAAGAAATATCGGGAAGCTTGCCTCAAAGTACCAATAGCCCCGCGCCTCTCCTGTCAAAACAAGCGGGCTGCTGACAACACTGTTGGGCTGCGGAGCAGTGAGGCGTATAAAATTTGCTTTCTGCACAGCGTTGCCGGAGTCTTGCGCGGCTTGCTGTGGGGCAAACTGCCACCACGCGCCGAGGCCCGCGGCGACTAATACGACAAGTAGTACGGGAATAGTTTTGTTCATTACCGCTCATTATACACCCGGCGATTATGAAGAAACAGGCAAGAAAAAACCCCGCCAAATGGCGGGGCCTTGTTTATTTGCCCGCGATGCGCGCGGCGCATCGGTGCTTCCAAAGCGACGAGGCGTGGACAAACGACATTCCGCGCGCGCGGAGCCCTGCAATGATGCCGGGCACCGCCGCAACAGAGGTGGCGTGGATGTCGTGCATAAGCACGATTTCATCCGAGTGCACCCTTACCGCGACGCTGGTGACGCGTCCCGCATTGCGGTAGCGCCAGTCCATCGTGTCGCCCGTGCCTCCCCACCCGACAAACGGCCTTCCGCTGTGGCATTGGCCGACCGAGCCTGTTGCTCCGTACGGAGCGCGCAAGATTGCCGGTACCGTACCCGTCGCCGCGCGGATAACCGCGTCGGTTTTGGATATTTCCGGCCCGACATTGCCGCCGGTAAGCACCGGATGGCTCCAGCTGTGGTTGCACAGCTCGTGGCCCTCCGCGTGTATCCGCCGGACTATGTCAGGATGTTGTACGACGCGTCTGCCAACCAGGCAGAATGTGGCTGTTACCCGCGCATCCCGAAGGATGTCAAGCAGCCGCGGTGTAAGGCTGGCGTCGGGCCCGTCGTCAAACGAGAGAGCGACGCGCCCTCCGGCCATTGCCGCAGAAGTTGTCGCCAAGAAGTAACAAAGCGCCGTAAAGACAACACACTTGAGTACCCGCATTGTGCCCTCCCATTGCCTACTACATCATCTGGCGTGAGTATCCCATGAATTTTGCTGTTTGGGAATAGGGGTGGTTTACATGCCAGATACCAAAGATTGTCGGATTTTGTCGAAGGTGGAGAGGAGCGCCGCGCGGTCAAACTCGCGCACCATGCCCGCCGGGTAGTTGCCTATGTTGGTCGAGTGGATAAAGTACCGCACCGCCGTGCAAGGCGAGCTGGTGGCGAGCGCGTATACCTGCTCTTCGTACAGGTTGCCCGCGGCGGCGCCCGTGGAGCTCGCAAACGAGTACTCGGTGCCGTTTTCGATTACTTCGTACGCGGTGACGCTGGCCAAAAGGTAGATGTCGCCGGTGCAGTTTTTGGCGCGCGGGAGCTGTTCCACCGAGACTCCGCTGTCTGCGGAGAGGTTGGTGCCGGTGGCAACAGTGCTGGGGATTATAAACTTGACCCCGTAGATGGGTTTCTTTGGGCCGAACGCGCCGTAAGCGAACGGCGCGTTGAGAATAAAGTTGCCCGGATATTTGACCGAGTAGGTGGAGGTGGCGTAGGTGTTGCGCGTCTCCTCTACAACCACGGGCGCTGACGGCTGTGGTTCAGGGCTAAAAGCCTTCCACGCATAAAACCCCGCTCCGCCTAAAATAATAGCTGCAACCAAAGTGATAAGGGCGCTTTTCATACTCCCAGCCTACCACTCCCCCAAAATTTGGCTACC
>CAYHVJ010000001.1:57810-58869 GCA_964360085.1 uncultured Candidatus Saccharibacteria bacterium | reverse complement strand
TATATCATCACCCTTTCAGATTACAGGGTGTTGCACTTACTTGTTGAACTTAGTACGCCCTGCAAAATAAGGTTATATTTGGTATAGTTTTTGGATGGCTCAACAGGTTATTACGCGGTTTCCGCCTTCGCCTACGGGCTTTTTGCACATCGGGTCGGTGCGTACTGCCCTTTTTAACTACCTCTTTGCCGCGCACAACGGCGGGGTAATGCTCTTGCGCTTCGAGGATACTGACCATACGCGCAATAAGCCGGAGTTTGAGAAGGATATTGTGGATGGCCTCCAGTGGCTTAATATCCCGTATACCTTGGCCGAAAACCCGCGGCAATCGGAGCGCACCGCAATTTATCAAAAATATATTCCGAAGCTCATTGCAGACGGCCACGCATACGAGGCAGAGGAGTCGAAAGACTGCGGAGGCAAAAAAGTAATCCGATTTAAAAATCCGAACAAATCTATTACTTTCCACGATTGCGTTCGCGGCGAAATAACCTTCGACACCACCGAGCTCAGCGACTTTGTCATCGCGCGCAATATCGACGAGCCGCTCTATCACTTGGCGGTGGTTATCGACGACCACGACATGGGCATCACTCACATCATCCGCGGAGAGGACCATGTTTCGAATACCCAGCGGCAAATACTGATACAAGAGGCGCTCGGCTTCTCGCGGCCCGAGTACGCGCACATTCCGCTTATACTAGCTCCCGACAAGACCAAACTCTCCAAGCGGCACGGTGCTATTTCGGTAAACGAGTACAAAGCGCAAGGATTTATCCCCGAGGCGCTTATAAACTATCTGGCACTATTGGGCTGGAATCCGGGCACAAACCAAGAGCTATACACACTCGAGGAACTCGTGCGCGAGTTTACACTCGACCGCGTACACAAGGGCGGGGCGGTATTTGATATGCACAAACTTCTTTGGTTTAACCACGAACATATCAAAAAAATGTCTGACACCGAATATGCGGCGCGACTTAAAGAGTTCGTGGGGAAGTGGGGGGGGCGCCGCGGGGGGGGTGGGGGGCGGGGGCCGAGAGGGCCACCCCGGGGAGC
>CAYHVJ010000001.1:38218-57800 GCA_964360085.1 uncultured Candidatus Saccharibacteria bacterium | reverse complement strand
TTAACCACGAACACCTTAAAAAACTTTCTGACGCTGATTATGCGGCGCGATTAAAAGAATTTTCTGATAAAGAAACTGACCCGCGCCTTATCCCGCTGCTAAAAGAGCGCTCCCAGACGCTCAAAGAGGCCGCCGATATGCTTGAAACCGAGTTCGGATTTTTTGGCGCTATATCCTACGAACCTGCATTGCTCCTGCAAGGCGGAAAGATTGCCTCCGAAGTCGCGTCATTACACCTGAAGGCTCTCGCGGACCTGTTTGAACCGATTCCAGATGAAGGATTTACCGCCGCACAACTTAAAGACATTGTATGGCCCTACGCTACCTCACAGGGCAGGGGAGCCGTGCTCTGGCCCCTGCGTGTCGCGCTCTCCGGCAAGGAAAAATCGCCGGACCCCTTTGCTATCGGCGGTCTTTTGGGCAAGAAAGAAACGCTTAGCCGCATTGCCCAAGCACTCAAAAACCTTTAAACTAAAGGGGATGTGGCTCTCTACTATTGTGACGGTTATGTTTTTGCTGCTGGCCACACCGGCGTTTGCAGACGAAGCAACTTCTACAGCCGCAGACGCAAATACGGCGGCTGAGGCCGCCGCTCAGGCTCAAATAGACTCGGCGAACGCCGAGATACAAAGGCTCAAAAACGAAATAGCCGAACTGCAAAAAAATCTCAACCTGACCACCGCCCAAAAACAAACTCTGCAAACCACCATCAAGGCTCTGGACCTGCAGATACAAAAACTCCAAAAAAGCGTCACCCTTACATCCAGTCAAATTTCGGTCAAAGACAAGGAAATAGGGAGCTTGTCCGGCAAAATACGCACCACTGAGGAACAAATAAGCGACACAAAGGTGGCAGTGGCGTCGACTCTGCGGCAGCTGGAGCGGATGGATCAAGAATATTTGGTCACTACGCTGCTGGGCGGAGGCACATTATCGAGCTTTTTTGATCAAGCTGTCACCGTCGGAAGCCTGCGCGGGGAACTGCAAAACAAAATACAGGACCTCGGATCGTTGCGCGACGACTTGCAAAACAACAAGCAGAGCGCCGAGTCTAAGCGCAAAGAGCTGGCGACCCTCAAGACAAATCTTAATCAGCAAAAACAGGGCGTTACCGCCGCCAAAGCCGACCAAACAACGCTTCTTGCACAGACTAAAAACAAAGAGAGCGAGTATCAGAAACTCATCGCTAAAAAAATTGCCGAACAGGAAAAGTTCGAACAGGACCTACGCAGTTTCGAATCTCAACTCGGACTCTCGGTAACGGCCGGTTCGTTTCCCGCGGCAAGCTCGGGAATATTAGACTGGCCGCTGGACTTTGTGCGCATAACCCAATACTTCGGCAACACCGACTTCTCGACAAAAAATCCTCAAATATACAACGGACGCGGACATACAGGCATGGATTTTGCGGCAAGCAGCGGTACCCGCATACTTTCCGCGCGTGGTGGAATAGTGCTCGGTACCGGCAACACCGACGCGACCTGCCCAAACGCGTCATACGGCAAGTGGGTCTTTATCAAGCACGACAACGGACTCTCAACCCTCTACGCGCACCTTTCAATTATTTCCGTTTCCGGCGGACAGTCGATTGGCACCGGAGAATTGGTTGGCTATTCCGGCAATACCGGCTACTCTACTGGACCGCATCTGCACTTCGGTGTCTACGCTACATCGGGCTCAGAGATAGCTTCTTTCCCCTCCAGCAGCTGCAAGGGTAAGACTTATACCATGCCGGTGGGGGACAAGAGCGCATACCTAAACCCGCTCTCGTACTTGCCCGCAAAATAGGCTGTATACTTTATAGGCAGCGGGCAGGGTCGAACCCGCCATTACCTTTTCTCTATACTACTTTCATGAAAGCATTACACATGGTCGCGTTTATTCTGGTCGCCGTCGGCGGGCTTAATTGGGGCCTCATCGGCCTCGGAAGCCTCGTTTCGGGCGCTGACTGGAATATGGTGGCCAAGCTTCTTGGTTCGTACCCGCAAATTGAGTCGATAGTCTATCTTTTGGTAGGCCTCTCGACCGCCTGGCTCATACTCGGACACAAAAAAGAGTGCCGGATGTGCATGGGCGGCGGCTCGATGTAAGCAAAAAACGGTGCGTATGGTAAACTGCGGGAGCTTATGGCTTCCGCAGTTTCCGTTTCAAATCTCACAAAAAAATACGACACAGAAGCAGAGGCGCTTAAAGGCGTTACACTTTCTGTGGAACAAGGAGATTTTTTTGCACTGCTGGGCCCCAATGGCGCTGGCAAAACAACGCTTATCGGGGTACTATGCGGCTTGGTATATAAGACCGGCGGAGAAGCCTCTATTTTCGGCCACGACGTAACCTCCGATGCCTCCCGCGCCAAAACCTACATCGGGTTGGTCCCACAGGAATTAAACTTTAATATTTTTGAAAAGGTGGAGAATATCATTGTGACCCAAGCGGGCTACTATGGTATCCCGCGCGCGCAGGCACTTGCTGATGCCGAGCCGATACTGAGAGACCTCGGGCTTTGGGAAAAGCGGCACGAGGTCAGCCAAAAACTCTCCGGAGGTATGAAGCGCCGCCTGATGATAGCCCGGGCGCTCATACATAAACCAAAACTTTTGATCCTCGACGAGCCGACAGCAGGCGTCGATGTCGAACTGCGCCGCCAAATGTGGACATTCCTGCGTAAAATGAACGCCGAAGGTACGACTATCATACTGACCACGCACTATTTGGAGGAGGCCGAACAGCTGTGCCGCACAGTGGCCGTCATCAACAAAGGCGAAATCCTCATAAACGAAACGATGCAAAATTTGCTTGAACGCTACGGCGAAAAGAAACTGGAGGATATTTATATAAATCTTATAGAAGGGGAGAGGAACGAAAAACAACTATGACACCATCAAAAATGCGGATAGCCTATATGACCGTGATGCGCAAGGAGCTTGTGCGCATATTCCGCATTTGGGCGCAGACTATTTTGCCGCCGGTGGTTACCACCTCGCTGTATTTTATCGTCTTCGGCACCTTTATAGGCTCGCAGCTCGCGCCCATACAAGGGCTCTCTTATATTCAGTTTATCGTGCCGGGGCTCATTATGATGTCCATTATCACAAGCTCGTACATGAACACGGTCTCCAACTTTTATTTCGCCAAGTTTATGCGCAACATCGACGAAATGCTTGTCTCGCCGATGCCCGATTGGCTGGTGATAGCGGGGTTCATCAGCGGGGGAGTGATGCGCGGGCTCATAGTGGGCTTTTTTGTGCTTTTGGTGTCGCTCTTTTTTAGCCACTTGGCTATATTTAATCTAGCGATACTTCTTGCCGCGGTAGTCATGACCTCGGTACTCTTCTCTCTCGGGGGGCTTATAAACGGCATCTTTGCCAAAGGGTTCGACGGCATAAGCATTGTGCCGACCTTTGTGCTGACTCCTCTTACTTACCTCGGAGGCATTTTCTACTCGATCAGCCAATTCCCGGAGTTTTGGCAAAAAGTGTCGCTCTTTAACCCCATCCTCTACATGGTCAACGCCTTCCGCTACGGCTTCTTCGGCGTCTCCGACGTCCCGGTGTGGATATGCTTTAGCGTGCTTGTAGGCTTTACTCTCGTCTTTACCGCGATAGTCGCCTTACTGTTTAAGCGCGGTATGGGGGTTAAAAATTAAAAAAACCGCCGGGTTAGACTCCGGCGGCGATATCGTCGCGCCATTCCATATCTTCAATACCCGGAATGAGCGCCAATTTGCGGTAAGCGTCTTCGTAGGCCAATGCGACCGTAAGTCCAAACCCGACGACATCGCCAAGCCGATGGCCGACCGCCGGATACCCCTTTGTCGCGTAGCAGACGCAGACTGCGACCTCGGACTTCCATTGCAGGGGAGGAAGCCCGCTCAATCCTCCCAGTTTGGTGCATGCCAGCAGATACGGCACCCAGTCGCTCTTGAGCCTCGGCAGAATGACTTGGGCTTCAGGATTGCCGAATCTGCAGTTGACCTCCAAAAGCATCGGGCCTTCGGCGGTCAGCATGATGCCCGCATAGAGGATGCCGTGATAGGGCCGCCCCTCGCTTGCCATGCCCTGCACAAGCTTGTTGAGAATTTCCGTCTGGATGCGCGCCAGCATTTCCTCATTTACGTCCGATAAGGGAGAGAAGGCTCCCATGCCGCCGGTCATGATGTCGGAGCCAGCGCGGAGACGTTTTTCGTCTCTTACAGGCGGTAACATCCGGGCGTGCACGCCGTCACAAAACGCCATAATCGAGCATTCGACTCCAACAAGCTTGTCTTCGATGACTACTTTGTCGCGCTTGAGCAACTGACCAGCTGCAGCAAGTGCTTCCTCTTCACTTTTCGTGACAAAGACGCCCTTGCCGTCACACAAGCCGTCCGCCTTGATGATGCGAAAACCGGTGCGTTTGATACTCTGCTCGGCAACCTTGTACGCTCCGGCAAAATCGAAGTCGGCCGTCGGGACACCCCAGCGCTGGCAGCGGGTTTTCATAAAGATCTTGCTGCCTTCGAGTTCGGCCGCAAATTTACTGGGACCAAATGCATTGATACCGGCTTTTTTGAGCCTATCGACAATGCCATCGACAAGTGGTGCCTCGGGACCGATGACCACAAGATCGATTTTTTTTGCCAGAGCATAGTTAACGACGTCGGCATCGACCGAAATACACATGACCTGCGAGACGCGCGCACTCTGTTCCAAACAAAGCACCAATGCCTTCTCGCGACCACTTTCTCCTACGACACCAAACCTCAAGCCGTTGGCCATCTGCTTACTCCTGCATTGTGAGAACAAAATCTGCCCGCACTATAACCCAACAGAGAAGGGGAGGCTAGTGGGCTGGTTCCAGGCGGTAGTGCTTCTGCGGCAAGTCTATTTCGCTGTACTCGCGCATAACCAAAGACACTTGCGAGGGTTTGATACCCCGCTCCCGGTGGGTGCGCTCGATATGGTTCCATATTTTAATGCGGTTCATCAGCTGGCTATCGGTATTGCCGTTTTCATGGTGGCCGCATTCCCGGCAGGTAAGTATCGTTTTCATACGTACAGTATTGCCCTGCGACACTGTTATCTGTATGAAGTCAGAGCTTTCTTTTTTTGCCGGCTTTATTCCACTCGGTAATATCCAAAACTTTTGCCTCTATCGGTTGCGCCCACCGCAGACGCTTCATCGCGCGCGGCGCGGCAATAGGGTAGTGGGGAGAGTCATCGAGGTCGGCTATGATATCCACCAAGTCCTCTTCAGCCACTACCCACTCAGGCGCGTAGCGCGACAGGTCGAAGGGTTTGGAGAACGCGCGCATTGTTTTTTCCCCGTCCGCCACGATGTACTCGTGGAAGTACGACATCGCGAGCTCGCGGAAGGTTTTGTACACCGGGTCGCGCCAGCGCAATATGGTGTGGTTCGTTTTGCTTATCGCGCCCCAGCGGCCATCCTCTTTAAAAAGCGCCACCACGTGGTCGTCGTCGTGCGGGACAGTCTGGATATCGAGCAAATAGGGCGTCCGGCCCTGATAGGCGAGGGAAGCGGCGGCAAACAGTGCCCCCTCGACGCAATGTACCTTCTTTTCCCTCAAAACTCTGCGCGGAGAAAAGATAGTCTCCCCTGCCAGCTCAAAATTGATAGGGAGGCGGTCTAAATAGTTTTGTACATCGAGCGGCGACTTTAATTTTTCAAACACCGCCCGCTCCGCGGGGGAGAGGAGGGCGCGGAGTTGCTCGGCGTACCGTTTGGACATAGTCCTTATTGTACACGGTTTAGGTTATACTAACGTCGCACAATATAGATTTTCCGACATGCAACATGTCGGAACAATGTAACGCGATTGCGCGACACCACGGTGTCGCGCAATCGCTTTTTACGACTTATTACTTATTGAGTGCGAGCTCTTTGGCGACCTTGGACTTGCTCCAGCACGGGCTGGACGAATTCCACGGGCGGGTTCCCTCTTTTTCGTACAAATATTTGGCGTACGCGACGTTGCCTTGGATGGAGTAGAGGTCGAGTCCGAGCTTATCGGCTGTTTTGCCGTGATAATGCTCGTTGACCTGCATAACCCCGAGGTCCTTGTTGTTGACCACGCCGCGGTGTATCGAGCCGTCGTTGTCGAACTGTTTAAAGCGCGACTCGCAACGGGCGACCTCCGCCATGATGGGCGCGTCGGCAAAGTACTCGCGTACATATTGCTCGACGGTCTGGGCAGCCGGCATCGGGCCGATCCATTGGGTCTGGGCCGGGCTCACCGCCTGTGGCGTTAGTGCCAGAGATACGGCAAGAGCGAAACTAGCTGCGAAAGGCATATAATGATTTGCATAGTTGTTAGCTGGTTTTGTCGTTATGACAAAAAGAAAGCTCCGAACTCGACTGCTCGGAGATAACAACACTCTATCAGTTTTTGTCAATATCGTCAAGCCGAGCGCTTGACAAGAAAATAGGCACCTGTTAGGGTGCCTAAAAGCCTTATTTATCAACGTTTTTTCTGGTTTTGCCGAGACTAGTAGCCGAGCTGTTCGCCATTCGCACTATCGATGTGGATGCCTGGCTCATCTTTGATCTCTCCGGCGTCTTGCGCTCTGACGTTAAACATCTTCGCGTAAGCAATAACCGTCTCGACATCCTTTGGTGCTACAACTACTGCCATTCCCTGCCCCATGTTCCACGTTTTGTATGCCTCATAGTCGGAGATATACCCAACCTTTTGGCAGTGCAAAACACAGTCACCTGGGATAAAGAGGTTGGTGAGGTGTACACCATGACCGCTTGGTCGGAGCATCCGACCTAGCTTTTCGGGGATACCGCCGCCAGTAATATGGGCGGCGCCATAGATCTTGCAACGCTGTTTTCCTTTGAACCCTCCGTGCAAGTAGATCATGAGACGAGTGTAAATTGTAGAAGGGCGCATGACCGCATCACCAAGTGTTATATCGAAGCCAGACTGAGAAGAGTAGCGATTTTGGTGCCACTCCGGCCCATACTTTTCTTCGTAAGTTTTGCGCACGAGTGAAAGTCCGTTGCAACGGAACCCCGGCTCATGGAAGACTACCACGCGTTGGCCGGGTTTGACTTCCTTGCCAGATATTAGCCGCCGGCGCTTGCCAAACCAAAGGCACGCACCGCCCCAGTTAAACGGAAACTCGCCGTAACCGGAGATAAGTGCGCCCATTTGGGCGATCTCGCCGTTGAAGATGGTCACGTTGGCCTCGTTGGCGGCCGCGACATAGCCTCTTGCGAGTTCGCGCACGACCGGCAGATACCGCTCGTCTTTGCCGAGACTCTTTATGTCGAGTACCGAGCCGATGAGCGCCGGCTCGCCGCCGCGTATGACCGCGTCGTCCGTCAACATCGCTACAAGATCGAAAGCAATTGTATTGAAGCGTTTGATCCGGCAGGAAACCTCGGTCTTGGTCCCCGCTCCGTCAAAACCGATTGACCCGACGCTGCCGTACGGCAAACCGCCAAGCGGAAAGACTTTCAGGCCGGAAAAATCGTCAAAAAGCTGAACAACATTGCCGACCTTGCCTTTGCGGTTCTTGTACGTTTGTCGCGATGCCTCGTACATTATGCGTGATGCTTTTGCTTCGATTTCAACATCAACACCTGCGTTGGAATAGGTTATCGGAGTTTTGTCGTCCATTGTACCCTCCTAGGGGCTGTGAGTAAGAACAAAGGCTGGCGCAACAGTACCAAAAATAAGCAAAAAAGAAAACCCTCTGAAATTCAGAGGGATATTTTTTATTCTGCCGCGATAGGAGTCTGATACTCGACACGGGCGGCTACCCACTGCTCAAACTCGACCTTCCGTATCTCCACTGCGGCGAGTTGGAGCGCTTTGAAGGGGACTCTCCCCTGCCGGCTGTATTCCAACAAGTCGTGCTTAATGGCGAAGCCGCCGTCGGGTACCCAATGCACTACTCCCCCGACTTCTTTCTTCTTTAAGCTCTTCCAGTTGGGACCGTACCCTTTACGGTAGGCACTGGTCGCATCTTGGGCGCGCTGAATACTGATAAGCGTCCGGTACTGCCAGGTTACCGGATATGCGGCGCGACGGGCGCCGTGGTAAATAGAGAGTAGCTCCATCACATCGTCGGTATCCCAAAACCGGCCCGCGTAACGCTGCTTAGGGAGAAACATTGGCGGCGAGGGCATGAGCATGCGCAACTCCTTCTTTGGGCAAAATGATAGCCGGGCGGACCCCGGCGAACTTCTAAAGTCTTATTATAGCACGCGTAAAAATCTCTCTGTTGATAACTTCTACACTGGTCGGGCCGCCGGGAATCGAACCCGGGCCTTACCCACCCCATGGGCAAATACTACCGCTATACTACGGCCCGCTACAATTCTTGTGCACTGTGAATGATATACTTTGTACATGTTCAACACAAAGAATAGCCTACAAAGTAAGGCAACTCTTTTAAGAAAAAACGGGCTCACTCATCGAGAAATTGCTCGTGATTTAAATATAAGTTTAGGGAGTGCCCATCTATGGACTGTGAATATTCGTCCCACCAAGAAGCAAAAGATAGAAATAGAACGGCGGAGAAACAAAGCGCGTCCGATGGGCGAGGAAGAAAAAAGAACTATCAAAATACGCCTTAAACCGTATCAGTATAAAAATCAATATACGGAGCAAGATTTACTCGAAAAGATAAGGGTTTTCTATGAAGATCACGGCCGTATTCCTATAAAACGTGAGTTTAATGCTTGGCGAATTTATGCAGCGCGGTTTGGTAGTTGGAATAAGGCTGTTTTAGCAGCCGGTTTCGATATAAATCCAATTTTATTCGCAAAAAAATTTATTGCAAACGATGGCCACCGGTGTGACTCATTTACAGAAAAAATAATAGATGATTGGTTGTTTAAAAACGGAGTCCAACATGAGCGTCATGCTCGATACGGCAACACGCGATTTACCGCCGATTTTGTTATAGATCATAATATTATTGTCGAATTTTTTGGTCTAGCGGGCGTAAAACAATCCTATGATTCAAATATTAAAAAGAAGCGGCAATTATCTAAAAAATTAGGGTGTAAACTTTTTGAAATCTTTCCAAACGATATTTACCCTAAAAATAAATTGCCGACCATTCTTTCGTCTATCATTTTCAAAGAATAGATTGTTAGTCAAGCTCAAGAAAGAGCTTTTGTTATAAAAAACCGCGCTTGTGAGCGCGGCGCAAAGTTCAAGAAACCTGTTTGAGTTTACTTTCAGCCGCTTGGACTTGATTCAAAAGTTCGGAAGAGTTGTAGCGTTTCCGAACAATTGGAGTCCATGCGGTCGGTTGCGGGTCCTTCCACGGGCAACATATCCGATACCAGCCAAGATAAGGCACTTCTTCGCCGGTTTTAGGATTGATGCGCGTGTAGTGAAGCAACGCACAGTTTGAGATTTTACCGTGAGCCTCGACACCGCGGTTATTCTCGAAGTCCTGCGGCGTCCAACGCTCATGGATTGAGCGGGCAGCCCACATATTATCGCCATGGTTAACCACCAACACAGCGTCCATTTTGCAACATTCGCGATGAAGCGTGCTGAGGAATATCTGCCAACGGATGTCCGCGATGTCAGCAAACGACTCCCCTCTGTCCGGCCTAAAATTAAACAGGTCGAGTAGGTGTGCACGATTGCGCAACTTGCCGAGATATTCAGCACGCTGTGCCGGTGTCATATCTTCCATCACGCCACCACTCCGCTCGCGGATGTTGTTGTTGACATACCACTGCACACCCGGCAAATCGAGTAAGCCGGCAGTCTGCTTAGCTCTAACGTGGCTTGACGTATAGTGGCGTCCAAACTTGATATTGTGACCCCGAAGCCAATTCCCAGTTTTGACCGCCTGCTCGATACCGAGCTCAGACAGCGTGGCAAGAGATGACGGCTGATTGATAATTTGCTCAAAAAGCGAGTCACCATTTTTTTCGTATGCCCTCTTGCCCGCCAAATTACGCGTGGATTGCCCGTGGCGCAGATACCACAAATTCTTCGGAAGCATCTGAGTTTCCTTTTCTGTTACAGATCCTCTATTTCGACCATACCATACAGTATTGAATCTTGTCTATTCCTATGGTATAAAACCTGCAGACGATATCTCCAAAGACGAAAGGAAGTGCCGTGAACACAGCAACCATGCACCCAAGCAAGGTTAAGCCAACTCCGCTGGGCTATCTGATAGCCGCAGGCATCATTGCCACGTTGGCGCTTATACCGTCCGTCCTGATTGTGCTGACGTTGTGGGCCATAGGAATAAGAGCGAACGAGCTTTTGGTCTACGGCATCTGTTTCCTGATGGTCGGATGGGCACTGTGGCGGATACGGCAACACTTGCCGCAGGGATTCGGCTAAAAAGACGACAATCGCGAGCCTACGGGCTCGCTTTTTTTATTATACAAACTATTTAATCCAAGGAATCGCGTATTGCTCGAACTCGGGCAGAAGTTTTTTGTCCCACAGCAGGCGGGAGATTACTTCAGCGTGGCTCTTGGCGCCCGTGAGCGCGTTGTGCGGCGTCGGCTCCTCGGGGATACCGCAGTACAAAAGTATCGCGTCAAGATTGAGCGCCGAGTGCTTTTTGACCGGGTCGACCGGGGGAATGAGTCCCCTCTTGACCATATGCATCCAGCAGAGGCTGTGGGAGTCGATGGTGCGGTGCGCAAACGGCCACGCGGTGTGTTTGGCGCGCACGGCGGCCGCCTGCAGGATGTCACGGTCAAAGGAGACGTTCTGCCCTGCCAGCGTGCGGTCGGCCGAGGGACCGGCAAAAGCGGCAAATTTGTGCACCAACTCCCCTTCTGTTTGTTTTTTTGAGTCGGTAATCTGCTCGCGGGTAAATCCATTGACCGCCAGCGCCTCGTCGTTGATATGCGCCCCCTCCCATACGCGGCACTCCTCGTACAGTTGGCGGCCGGGGTTGTCCATGTCGACAGCGCCCACGCTTACAATAGAGTGCGTGTCCGGCCCTATCCCGCTCGCTTCTACATCAACCGCTATCATTCTGGTTTACCAATTATACGCTCTATCCAAGCCTCTGCCCGCAGAACCCAATAATGCAGTTTCGGATATTTGCGCGTATGCGTTTGCATCCACTCGCGCAGTGCCGGCGAGTAAGCGGAGAGTAGGAGCGCCCCTATTACCAAAAAAAGGATACCCTGCAGGAAAGGCAAAAATAATCCGAGAATGCCGAAGAGCACGAATACGACTCCGATGACTAGTACGGCTACGCGTTTTGTGTGCTTTAACATAATTATAGTACGGGGCAGTTAGCTGCTGCAGTATAGCCCGCCGTCTGCGTCTCTCCAACTGCAGAAAGCCTGCCGAGGCCAAAAGCGGTTAAGCCGACCAAAATAACTATTACCGGCAGAATATAGGGCTCCGCCTTGCGTAAAGAGTCTTTATTTGCTACTATTTTTGGCACATAAACATTATATATGGCAAGTAAGAAAGCTGGCGGAACAGCTAAAAACCTAACCGATTCAAACGCCAAATACCTTGGCGTTAAGCTCTTTGCCGGCGAGGTCGCCAAAGAGGGCGCTATTATCGTGCGCCAGCGCGGCCACAAGATGGTCCCCGGCCGCAACGTCGGCTCGGGCAAGGACCACACCCTTTTTGCGCTCAAAACCGGCATAGTCAACTTCCGCAACGTGCGCAAGATTAGCTTTACCGGCAGGACCAAAGTCCACTCGCAGGTCAACGTTTTGGTTAAATAGCAGGCACTACCAGCACGCCGAGTTCGGCTTTTTGATTTTTGCTTTTAAGCAGCACAATGTGCTCCCCTACTGTTTTAATTGCCTCGGGGAACGAAATTGAGTCTTCGGGTATCGCGAGCGCGTGCTCGCCGAGGACTGCTTTGGCTACGTCCTTTTCGTGCACAGCCTTAAAGAGCCCGCCCTTTTCGGTTGCGCGGGAGGAGATAGTAACAGTCTTTCCGCGCAGAGCCGCGACTTTGTTGTCGAGCTGCTCCGCCTCCTCTTGCGCCTGCGCCTCATGCGCCGCGCGCTTGGCCGCCACCTCGGCAATTTTTTCCTCCGTGGCGGCCTCGGCGAGCTTTTTTGGGAAAAGGCCGTTGATGGCGTATCCGTCGGCGACATTTTTAATCTCGCCGTGCATCCCCACCCCCCGCACATCTTTTAACAGAATTACTTTCATGCCCACAGTATAGCAGAAAAAATAATTTGACTTTAGCATTTAAAAATGCTACTTTGTTTTTAGTGCAATAGAACCTTTGGAGCTCACTCATGCCTGCGGCAGCGCACACTCATGGACAAGTCCCGACTTATCGTCTCTCGGACCTAAGCGAGGCAATTGTCGATGCCAGTCGATACTGGCCTTACTACCACGCAATCCGGCGGGAAGAACTTTTCGAAGCTCGGGGTAAAAGCGGATACAATCCGCATCACCCTGACGAAGAAAAGAAAGATAATCATCCGTTTATCTTCATCGCCGACGGTAATCCTATAGGCACTGTCCGGCTCGACATGCTGTCGTCTCCTGTCATTAAGATTGCAGCCGTGCGCATGTTTGCCATCACTCGCCGCCGACAAGGCGAGGGCCACGGCCGAGCACTGCATGACCGGTTGGAGTGGTTCGCATTTAGTGAAGGAGTATCGCTTCTCGTCGTTAATGCCGCAAAAAGTGCCATGGATTTTTATTCCAAGCTCGGCTATGTGCCGTCCGCCTGGCAAGATTCGAACACCGGCTTAGGCGATGAGGTCTTCCAGATGGCGAAGCTTATACAGCCATCGGAGATAATTGGCCGAGTTTAGCCTTGCAAAACAAAAGCCCCGCAGACATGTGGGGCTTTTTTATTATGTGGCAGAGCCAAAATCTAGTGTTATTCTAAGTGGGAAGGTCTGACCTTCCCAAATATGCGAGTAGAGTCTTATGTGGTCGGTTCATATGTACACGTGTTAAAGCGCGGAGCACGTGGCCTGCCTATCACACGAGACGAAAAAGATAAGTGGAGGTTTGTCCGACTACTTTATTACATGAATGATGAGTTTAAAGATGATTTTTGGGAACGAAATACCACTGAACTCGAGATATTTGAAAGGCCAGAGACGTGGCCCGACCAAAAACCTCTTGTAAAAATACTTGCGTGGACACTGATGCCAAACCATTTTCATTTACTCTTGCAAGAAATAAGCCATGGAGGAGTTACAAAATTTCTTCAAAAACTTTGTGGAAGTATGTCGATGTCCTTCAACTCAAAATATAAAGAAAGGGGAAGTATTTTCCAAGGAGCATACAAAAGCAAAACAGTTGGAGAAGACCGTTACTTACGCTGGCTTGCTTCTTATATTATGGTAAAAAATGTTTTTGAACTATATCCAGGAGGACTGGAAGCTACTGCCGACAACTTTGAAAAAGCATGGGTGTGGGCGAATCAGTATAAATTTTCTAGTTTTGTTAACTACGCACAAAAATCTGATTCCACTATTCTTCAAAAAGATATATTGGGAGAATTATTTCAGGAAAACGAGTTCAAATCCTCAGCCCGGGAAATTATTCTCTCTCGAACATGGGAAAAGGACGATTTAAGACTACTTACCGCTGAATAGTTTGGGAAGGTCAGACCTTCCCACTTTCCACTTCTATTGTGTGGCGAACCAGGTTATCGCGGCGTCTTTTTGCGGGTCTTTGCCGTCTTTAAAGTCCTCGGCCGTGCGCTCAACTTTGATATCCGGCTTGAGGCCGCCGTCTGAAATGGACGTGCCGTCGGGGGTAAGCCACCTAGCGATGGTTATCTTAATCTCCGCGCCGCCTCCCAGCTCCATGAGCTGCTGCACCGAGCCCTTGCCGAAGGTGCGCGTCCCGATGAGCTTCCCGACACCGTTCTGCGAGAGCGCGCCGGCCAAGATCTCCGAGGCCGATGCCGAGCCTTGGTCGACCAGTATAGCCATAGACAGCTTTTTGTTGGCAAAGACATTGTAGCCGAGGCTGCGGTGCGTCACATTGGTATGCTTGCCCTTGTAATCCTCTATTACAATAGTGGAACCCACCGGCAGGAAAAAGCTAGCCATTTGCACCGCCGACTCCAAGTAGCCGCCGGGGTTGCCGCGCAGGTCCAAGATTAGCTTGGTCGAGCCGGACTCAAAGTAAGCCCTGAGCGCTTGGCGGAAGAGCTCCGCTGAATTTTCGGAGAAGCTGTAAAGCTCGATGACAAAAATGCCGTCGTCGCGCTTATAAGATTTGATTACTTGAATTTTGATCGTGTCACGCACTATTTTTACCTGGAGCGGCGGCGCCTCGCCGGCGCGCTTGAGCGTAAGCGTCACCGTCGTACCTATTTGTCCGCGGATAAGCTTCACTGCGGCCTCAACCGCCATACTCTCCGATGCTTTGCCGTCGATAGCCAAAATGACATCGCCTGCGCGTATACCGGCTCTTTCTGCGGGGCTGTCTTTAAGCGGCGCCACTACGGTAAGAGAGCCGGCCCGCTCGCCCAGCTCCATACCGACTCCGCCGAACGAGCCTTTAATATCCTCGTTAAATTGTTTTGCATCGGCTGGAGGAAAAAAGACAGTATACGGGTCGCCGTAGCTTTGGGTCAAGCCTGCAATGGCGCCGTACACGCGCTCCTGATACGTCGGAATGGTGTTAGAGGCGTGTGTTTCGACAAAGTTATCCTGCAGGAGGTTCCATGCCTGCCAAAACTTGTCAAAGTCGAGGTCTTTCGGCTGTGCCGTGGCATCGGCGCCAAAGGTAATGGTGTTGCCTTCTATCGTAGACTGGGCGGCTGATGCGACATTGTCCAAGCGCTCCGATACGCCGACATACAAGCCGATACCGAATGCGACAGAAAGCGCCAGCACAAAACTGCCGGCCATTATCCGAGTTTTGTTCATAGTCAAAAAGTATAGCATATTTGAGCTGTATAATAGATGCATGATTACGCGCTACGCGCAGCGGCATTTAACATGGATCGACTTGGTTGCCCCTTCCGCAGCCGAGGTCCGCGGGCTGATGGCGGAGTTTGACCTCGACCCGGTGGTTGCTCAAGAGCTGACATCGCCTTCCCCTAAATCTAAAGTAGAGCGGCGCGGAAACTTGCTCTACTTGGTGCTGCACTTCCCCGCCATGCGTGCGACGCATTCGCGCCCCGAGCAGGAGATAGATTTTTGCGTCGGTAAAAACTTTTTAATCACCACGCGATACTCCAATATCGACCCTCTGCACTCGTTTGCTAAAGCCTTTGAGGTTAACTCCGTCTTGGGGCGCGGAGGCGCGGAGCACGGCGGACACTTGTTTGTCGGGATGGTGCGCGACCTATACCACTCGCTCCTTTCGGAATGCGACCGGATACACGAGCAGCTCGAGGAGGTTGAGGACAGGATATTCGCCGGCAGCGAACGCGAGATGGTCGCGCAGATAAGCGTTGTGGGCAGGATAATACACGACTTCCGCCGGACACTCGAGCCGCACAAGCTCATGCTTGAGTCGCTTGAGCCGCACGGAGAGAAGATCTTCGGACCCGGCTTCTCCTACCACGCGCGCGGGATTGTCGGCGAGTACGAGCGCGTGCGCCACACGCTCGAGCACTTGCGCGAGTGGCTCTCCGAGCTACGCGAGACCAACAACTCTCTGCTCTCCACCAAGCAAAACGACATTATGAAGAACCTTACCATCATGGCGTTTATGACCTTCCCCTTGGCGCTTATCGTCAGCCTCTTATCAATCAACGCGCGCCACAATCCAGTGCTGGGCTCGCAATATGACTTTTGGATAATTTTGGGTATCCTAGGCGTTGCAGCACTGTGTTTCTTAGGATTCTTTAAGTATAAAAAATGGCTCTAAAACTACGTAATACCCTATCCGGCGAACTCCAAGTATTTGAGCCGCAGGGCAACATCGTCAAGATGTACAACTGCGGTCCGACCGTATACGACCGCCAGCACATAGGCAACCTGCGCGGCGCGGTCTTGGCCAACACCCTGCGCAGGGCGCTCGAGGCTTCCGGATACAAAGTCTCTCATGTCAGCAATATTACCGATGTCGGGCACTTGGTTTCCGATGCAGACGAAGGCGAGGACAAAATGGAAGCGGCGGCAAAAAAAATAGGCAAGCACACGCAGGAAATTGCCGAAGAAATAACAAACCTTTATTTTGCCGACCTCGACGCGCTCGGCATCGACCGCAGTTCGATGCGGTTTCCCCGCGCCACCGAGTACATCCCCGAGCAGATAGCGCTGGTTGAAATCCTTCTGCAAAAAGGATACGCGTATCAAATTTCAGACGGTATTTACTTCGATATATCGAAGTATCCTGAGTACGGAAAACTGGGACATATCAGCGTACGCGGGCAAGAAGCCGGCGCGCGTGTGGAAGAAAATAGGGAGAAAAAGAACCCGCACGACTTTGCGCTGTGGAAGTTCAGTAAAAAAGAAGAGAAGCGCCAGCAGGAGTGGCAAAGTCCGTGGGGAGTGGGCTTCCCCGGCTGGCATCTGGAGTGCACGGCGATGATTTTTAAACTGCTGGGCGAACAGATAGACATACACATCGGCGGCGAGGACTTGGCGCCGATACATCACAATAACGAGATAGCGCAGGCGGAGGCCGCGACGGCCAAGCAATTTGTCCGCTACTGGATGCACAACGCGTTTATTACTATTGAGGGCAAAAAGGTTAGCAAGTCGCTCGGCAATACCATATATCTTACAGAACTTGTCGAGCGGGGGCTCTCGGCCCGCGCCCTGCGCTATTTGTATCTGACCGCGCACTATTCGCAACCGATGAACTTTACGTGGGAGTCCGCTTCGGCCGCCGACACCGCGCTCAAACGCCTTGTCCGTTCGTATCACGAACTCCCCGCAGGAGAGCCCGACCGGAAATTTCTTGAAGCGTTTAAAAGCGCTATAGACAACGACCTGGATACGCCCAAGGCGCTTGCGCTCGTATGGGAGAATATAAAAACTCTCAACCAAGCAACCCTCACCGAGGCCGACAAAATCCTCGGCCTCGGCCTTACCGAGAACAGTTCTCGGTATAGGTATGAAATACCTGCTGAGGTACAAAGACTAGCCGCCGAGCGCGAGAAGGCGCGCGCCGCCAAAGACTTTGCCCGCTCCGACGCCCTGCGCAAGCAAATAAATGAGGCGGGTTTTGAGGTTAAAGATACTCCCGAAGGGTCGAGTCTTATCCCCTTTTTGTCCCCTTAGTGCCCACAAATACACAAATTTGCCTGCTAGCCAAAGCAGAGTACTCTTGAGGGATGCCCGGGGGACAAAAAAACAAAGCACTGCGCGTACCGCCGCAAACATTGGAGACCGAAAAGGCTCTTCTGGGCGCGCTTATGATACGCCCCGAGGGCATGCTGGAGAGCAGCGACGTGCTCTCGCCAGACGCCTTCTACGCAGAAAAGCACCGCATCATCTACCGCGCCATGCTCGCGCTCTACACTAAAAATGAGCCGGTAGACATCGAGTCGGTGCGCGCCAAACTGCAAGATTCAAACCAGCTCGACCAAGTGGGAGGCATAGCGTACTTAGCCGAGCTCGCCGCCGACGTACCGGCCGCCAGCAACGCGCGCCACTATGCCGGCGGAGTGCAAAAAAAATACATGCTCCGAAGCCTCATCGACGCGGGCGAGCATGTCGCCGAGCTCGGCTACGACGAAGCAAGCGAGATAGACGAGACGCTCGACAAGGCGGAGAAGCGCATCTACGAGGTTACCTCCTCCCCCACCCTTTCAAAATTTACTGCGCTCGGCGAGTCGCTCAAGGGCGCGTGGGAGCGGCTCGAGCACCTGCACGAGCATAAAGACGAGATGCGCGGAATCCGCACCGGATTTAAAGACCTCGACAACATGCTCGCGGGGCTCCAAAAGTCCGACCTTATTATCCTCGCGGCGCGCCCCAGCGTGGGCAAGACCTCGCTCGCGCTCGACATCGCGCGGCAGACAGCCGTAGAGCACGGCACGGTGGTGGGGTTCTTCAGCCTCGAAATGGCCTCACAACAGCTCATCGACCGCATGGTCGCCGCGGAAGCCAAGGTCAACTCTTGGAGCCTGCGCACCGGCCGAATCCACGAGCAGGAGGACTGGGACAAGATACGCGAGGCATACGACAAACTGGGCCGCGCGCCGATATTCATCAGCGATGAACCGGGCAACAATATTCTTAAAATGCGCGCAACTGCGCGGCGGCTTAAAAAAGAGCACGGGCTGGGGCTTTTGGTGGTCGACTATTTGCAGTTGATGATACCGACCGGAGCGCGCGCCAGTGACAGCATGGTCCAGCAGGTTACCGAAATTTCCCGCTCGCTCAAAAACTTGGCGCGCGAGATGGACGTGCCGGTGCTTGCTCTCTCCCAGCTCTCCCGCGCAGTGGAGCAGCGCGGGGGCAAGCCGCGCCTCTCCGACCTGCGCGACTCCGGCTCTATCGAGCAGGACGCCGACGTGGTTATTTTTATCCACCGCGACGACAAAATAAATAAGGAAAGCGAGCGTCCGAATATCGCCGAGATTATGATAGAAAAGCACCGCAACGGCCCCGTGGGCAAAATAGAGCTCTTTTTCGACGAGAAGCGAACCACATTCCAAAGCCTGGAGAAGGCCGACCTGGCGGCCTTTGACGCTCCGACACCCTCCGACTCATCCGATTTTTAATATAAAAAAACCGCCGGAGGTGAATCCGGCGGTTTGTCGTTAAGCGGCAAGCTTGGCGTGATGTTTTTCGTAGGAGACCCACGCACGCTCCTCGTGGAGCCGCGCCAACAGACTGATGATGCTCCACGAAATGTCCTTGTATTTTTTTGCGTTGCCGTAGAAGACGATTGCTTGAACGAGGTCGTCACCGACGCCGATGCCGCCCTTCGGCGCAAGAACCGTGCTGCAAGCTATTCTTGCGGCTTGGAGTGGTGTTCGACTGTCTTCGGGAAGCGCCTCGAAGCGTTTTGCAGCATCGAGTAGTGTAATCAGGAAAGGAACACGGTCGAGTTTTTGCACGGCTGTCTCCCAGTGCGGTTACAACTATTACAATAATATGTTAGAAATAGTACTTTGTCAAGCTTATCTCCGACAATGCTAAGATGGGAGTCATGTCCCCTATCGACCGGCTGTCTGCTTTGTTTGAGAAGTTCCCCGGCATCGGACCAAGGCAGGCCCGTAGGTTTGTGCAGTACCTGCTGGTAGCCCCGCCCGCCATCCGCGGCGAGATAGCCGAACAAATCCGTATGCTGGGCACTCAAACCTCTCAATGCAAAAAATGCTACCGGTGGTTCACTAAGGAGGGCAAAGGAGCGGAGTGTCCGGTATGCGCCGATGAACACCGCGAGCGCTCAACGTTATTTGTGGTGGAGAAGGACGCCGACATCGACAACGTGGAGCGTAGCAACTACAAAGGGCTCTACTTCGTACTCGGCGGCATTATCCCGCTGGCGGCCGAAGAGCCTGAGAAGCATATCCGCCTGCGCGAGCTCATAAAACGGGCCGAGTCCGACAAGCCTACAGAAATAATCTTAGGCCTCTCCGCCACCACCGAGGGCGACCACACTCGGCAAATTCTTGCCGAGAAGCTCCAAAAAACAAATAGCAAAATATCAAGCCTCGGCCGCGGTCTCTCCACCGGTTCAGAATTGGAATACGCCGACCCGGACACTATT
>CAYHVJ010000001.1:28582-38118 GCA_964360085.1 uncultured Candidatus Saccharibacteria bacterium | reverse complement strand
CTTGAGGATTTTTACCTCGAAAAACGGCTGGCGGTGTCCGCGCTTTTTAAAATAGTTAGATTTGGCTTTGTATTTGATGACGGTAACCTTCGGCGCGCGGGAAATTTTGGTAATTTCTGCCGAAACTTTGGCGCCCGCGATAAACGGCATGCCGATGGTGGTGTCCGAGCCGTTGTCCACCAAAAGGACGTCATTAAAAACAACCTTGTCTCCAACGTTAAAAGCGGCGTAGCCGTCCTTGCCGAGCGGGCCTTTTATCTTCTCAATCTTTAATGTCAGGCCTTCAGTAACGACATATTGCTTGCCGCCGGTCTGGATTATCGCGAATTCTTTGGTGTTTTTAGCCATGTAAAAACGCCCTCGGGGCGTACAAAAGATACTAGCGTAAAAACCCTATTTATGCAAGAACTACTCGTCAAACGACGGCTTTTCTATAAGCGGTGTTTCGAGCCCGGCCGAGGCTCCGGTTATTTTGTAGACATCCTTGTCTATCTTTTTAAACTCTTTGCCGGAGGACATATATTTGTTGACCGCGGTTGAGAGCGCGTTGCCTAAGCCCACATGATGCTCCTCATACACCTTGAGATGCTTAGCCAACTCCCCCACCCACTTTTGAATTTCCTTGGCCTTCTCCTCTATCTCCATCCCGCGCAGACCCTGCAAGACGGTCTGTAAGTAGGCCAAAAACGACGTCGGCGAAACGATAATGACCTTGTACTTTGCGGCGGCGCGCTGTATCAGGTTTTCCTCCTCGTCTTTAAGCGCACCGACCGAGTTCATCAAAAGGTCGTAATAGATGGCTTCGTGCGGAATAAACATAAAGGCAAAGTCCATCGTGCCCTCGGCCGGTAAAATATATTTGGATGTTTCGACGATGCGGTTTTTGAGGTCATTTACAAACACTTTCTCCAACCGCGCCTTCTCGGTGGGCTCTTTTTCCACCACCAGACGGTTGTAGTTATCGAGGCTGAACTTTGAGTCAATGGGGATTATTTTGTCTTTAACAAACACCACGGCGTCGACAATGTCCCCGCCTGCAAAGGTGTACTGCATTTGGTAGCTGCCCGGCGGCATAACGTTTTTGAGCAAAGTCTCAAGATAGTACTCGCCCAGTATCCCGCGCTGTTTCGGGTTTTTAAGAATGTCCTGCAGAGACTGCAGCTGGTCGGCAAACGAAACCACCTGGCGGTTGGTCTCGTCGAGCTTGGTCAGGCCTTCGGTCACGTCTTTGATAAGCTTGGCCGACTCGCCCAGCTGGGTGCGCACCGAGTCGTGCATTTGTTTGGATGACTCCGCCACGCGGGTGTCCAAAGTGCGCGCCAAATCTTGTATAGAGTTTTGCAGCAGCATCAGTCCTTGTGTGTCCTGCGGCGTTTGGCTCTCTCCGCGCTTATAGAGCAAATAGATAGTGGCGAGATTGCCGACCACCAAAACAATCAAAATAATCACTAGCCAATCCATAGACGCATTCTACATGCGTAAATCACAAGCTCCAAGCATCAAATTTCAAACTTGTGATTTGAGATTTGTTATTTCCTGCAGTATACTGCAGGGTGTGACACAACTAGAACTCAAAGAGGCTATTAAAACGGCAATGAAGGCGCGCGAGACGGTCAAGCTCAACGTCCTGCGTGGGATTTCGGCGATGGTAACGAACGACCTCGTGGCCAAAGGCCGTGGGCCGGACGGAGAGATTACTGCCGACGAAATGCTCGCCATCATCGTCCGCGCATCCAAACAGCGCAAAGACTCTATCGAGCAGTTCGAAGCAGGCGGCCGCCCCGAGCTGGCAGTGGCAGAAAAGGAGGAGCTCGCGATTATCCAGACGCTCCTGCCCGCCCAGATGTCGCAGGATGAAATTGTTGCGGCAGCCAAAGCTAAGGCCGCCGAACTCGGAGTTGTTGACAAAACCGGCGCCAACAAGCTTATGGGCATGCTGATGAAGGACCTCAAAGGCCGCGCCGACGGCAACGCTGTTAAAGCGGTGGTTGACAATCTCTTCGCTTAGGAGTATAGTATAAGGCAGAGGGTCTCTGGTGACAGTTTGTAGCGTGGCCCTCACCATACACATCACTGGAGAAAAAGAAATGGACCAGCCTTTCGTAAGCGGCACACGGCCGTACAGCGAACAAGAGCGCGAACGCGACCAAGCGGACGCGCAAAGGGCGGCGAGTCTGCAGGCAAATCGCCGCAAGGCGACTCCTAGCGGACAGAGCTACAACAAGCCAAGGACTCCGGCTCATAGCCGCGCTACCAACCGCATGGTCGGGAGCGAATAATGGACGCTCAAAACGGGTCCGTCGACGAGCTCCTGCGCTACATGCGGGTCGCCGACGAAGAGGAGCTCGATACACTCGAGCGGGAGTTCGCGGGGGCGTTCAAAATCGGCCCATCGGGCCGGTACGGATGCCGTTTATTGGCACGGGGAGAAGTATTCGAGTTTAAGTTGGGCAGGTTGCCCGATGGAACAGAAAACTTCTTCGTCACCAAAGACGGCATAGCCTTCGACCAGGAGGAGGAGCGGTACAGCCGCCGTTTCTACCAGCTGGTCCGGCATCGCGCGGCGGAGTACATCGGCGGCATCCGCGCCGGCCACAGCGAGTACAATACGCGGTACAACAAACCGCGCAGAAAGAAATTGTGAGTTACGGGCGGGGACTAGTCCCCGCCCTTTTTTATTTCTGTGACCCTACCGGGAATCGAACCCGGATTTAAAGCTTGAGAAGCTTTCGTCCTAACCGTTAGACGATAGGGCCGTACCGCAATACCTTACAACATTTTTATCTCTTCTTCCACTCAGCATCCTGTCGCACCAACAACTCTCCTGCGCGCTCAGGTTCGGCCATCAACTCCTCCACCACGCGCTCCATGCGCATGGATTGGGAGCCTTTTACCAAAATGCAATCCCCTTCTTTAATCAAATTTTGGAGCTCGGCTCCAGCTTTGCCAGAATCTTCAAACTGCAAAATATTTTTATCGGGCATCCCGTTGTCGAGCGCGGCGGAGGCGATGTCGCGCGCCCGAAAGCCGACAGTAACTAAAAAGTCCGCGCGCTTGGCGGCCTGCTCCCCTATTTTGCGGTGCTCTTCGGTAGAGTGCCGGCCGAGCTCGAGCATGTCCCCAAGCGCCGCTATCTTCCGGCCTTTGGTGTTTATCATCCCCAGTGTGTCGAGCGCCGCAATAGCCGCCGCAGGTGATGAGTTGTACGAATCATCGATAATCAGGGTATTTTTAATCCCGCGCACCAGGCGCATCCGCCCCGGCGGCGGTTCATAGCTCTCCAAAGCCCCAGCGATGTCGCCGAGAGGCTTGTTTAGAGCGCACCCAACGGCGGCTGCGGCAAGCACCGGCAAAAACGCGTGCGCGCCCACGGCACCGGCGACCTGTAGCGGTACAGAAGTGCCGCTGTAAGTAATTTCGGCGGTCATGCCGATTGGCCAAGAGTCCTTCCCCGATTCTTCCATAAGCGCCACGTGCTCGCCGCGCACGTCCGCACCCTGGGCGAACCCAAAGGTAATAATGCGCGCGTCCGGCGCGGGCAGACGGTGCTGCAAGTTTAGCGTCCGCGTGTCGTCTGCAAACAGCGCCAATACTCCACCGGGCTTAACCGCATCGATAATCGCGGCCTTTTCTTCTATCACCGCTTCCGGCGAGTCAAAAAACTCCACATGCACCGGCATCTCCGGCAGGAGCGTAATAACCGCAATATCAACCGGCAGCCATTTGGCCAGCGAGCGGATGTCGCCGGGGCGGTCGGCGCCGACCTCGAGCACCAGCCACTCCGGGTACTGCACATTGAACATAAGCATAAAAATACCGTCAATGATATTTTGCAGCCAGCGGAAGGGGTTGCTCCAAGCGTTGGGCACTCCGAGTACCGTAAGCGGCAGCCCCACCTCGCTGTTAAAGCTCTTTTGAGACTTGCGCACGCGCGCGCCTTTGGCGAGGACAGAGTAAATTGCATCCTTGGCGGAGGTCTTCCCCACGCTGCCCGTGACCGCGACAATCATAGGCTTGTATTTGCGCAAAACCGCCCGCGCCTCCAGCGTGATAATCCAAACAACTGTTTTTTTAAATACTTTTTTCATCTGTCAGGAGGGATGTTGTAATAATTTATCAGAAACTTAACCAACGCGCCAAACGGCATCGCCCATGTCTGGCTGGAGAAGGAGGCTCCGGTGGGCTCTATGGCGAAGAGAAATACGACGAACTTCGGCGCAAAGCTGGGGAAGTAGCCGAAAAAGCTGTGCAGATACCGGTCCGCATAATAGCCCCCGTTAACCGGATCCGCAATTTGGGCGGTGCCGGTTTTGGCGGCAATACTATAATGCTCCATTTTGAGCTTGCCGTCGGCCAGCGTGGTGTCGACAACGGCAGTGAGCATGCGGCTGACGGCGGTAGAGGTCTCGGGCTTCAGTATCTGCTCCCCCTCGCCCCAGCTGAGCGTGCGCGTCACCCCGGTGTCATACTTGACCGCGCGCACCAAGTGCGGAGTAACCAGCACTCCGCCGTTGCCTAAAGACGCCAGAGCGCGCACCATCCCGACCGGCGTCAGCGCAATCCCCTGTCCGAACGCGGCGGTGGCGTACTCGACCTGCCGGGGCGATGCCAGGTTCTGCACGAGCCCATGTATCTCGCCAGGCAAATCTATTCCTGTTTCAACTCCAAACTTATATTTATTCAAAAAATATTCGCGGAATACCACCGGCCCCATTTTTGTCGCGACATACGCGGAGCCGACGTTGAGCGACTGGCTCAAAATCTCCTGCATCGGTATGACGCCGCGCGCCTTGGCGTCGAAGTTGCAGATTTTTTTCTGTTCTAAAGTAATACAGCCGGTATCGTTGTAGGTGCTCGCTTCGGTGATAGTGCCGGAGTCGAGCCCTGCGGCGATAGTCAGAGGCTTCATGATCGATCCCATTTCGTACACGCTCTCGTTTTGCGGATTTTTAAATATCCCTAGATTTGTCTGCTCATTAAAGCGGTTGAGGTCGAACGACGGCGAGACTGCTATCGCAACTATCTCGCCGTTTGACGGGTCCATAACAATTCCGCCGGAGAGCGCGGGATGCCAAGATGCAGCGTACGAAGCCAAAGTGCGCTCGAGTTCAGACTGGACCGACGGTTCGATGGTTGTGATTATGTCGCCTTCTCCTCCGTCGGTCGGCGCGCCCGCAAATCCGCTGAAGAGTTCGACAAAAAAGTTCGAGTAGGAGTCTGCACCGCCGCGCGCAAGCGTCTGCTCATAGTAGCGCTCGAGTCCGTAGCGGCCCTTCTGCTCGTTGTCGTTGTTGTACGCGACAAAGCCGAGCGTCTGCGCCGCAAGGCCGCCGCCTGGATAATAACGCTGATGCTCGGTGGTTGTTCCTATGTCGCGGAGAGTCGCCGCGGTAAGCAAAGTGCCGTCCTTGCCGCTAAAGTAGATTGTCCCGCGGTTTAAGAGCGGGTTTTTGAGCTCAACCGATTGCGCGTCGGCGCGGCGGGCGTATTCGTCACCATGGATAACCTGCAAAAAATACAGCTTCCCGATTATAACGAGTGCGCAGATGAGGCACAGAGCCGTTATCACGCGTACGCGCGCTATAAACCGAGCATTCATCATATATCTATATTACCGCAAGGCGGGCGCGGCTAAAGTAAGCGATCCTGTGCCGGCATATACAGTCGCTACGGCCGCGGGCGCCACAAATCCCAATGAGGCGGCGCGCTCAGGGCTGAGCGATTTGGTTTCGGTCAAAAATTGATTCTCCAGCGAACTGACGGCCAAGCTTATGCTGCGAACCTCCTTTTCCGCGGAGGTGCGCGCCGCCGTATGCGCCACAGCGCCAAGCAGTAGAGCCCCATAAAGGAACACCGATATGCCGACAATACCGGCTAATGCGGCTATAATCCGCGGTGTGTAGGTGTTGTAAATAGCCAATGTTTTCATATTCTTTCTATTGCGCGCAATTTTGCGCTGCGGCTTGCCGGGTTCGATTTAACTTCGCCGGCGGATGGAGTAAGCGGCTTTTTATAAAGCAATTTTCCGGATCCTTCTTTCGCAAGCGCGGCAAAATAACGTTTGACGATGCGATCCTCGATAGAATGAAATGTAATAACCGCAATCCTTCCGCCGGGAGTTAGCTTCTCCCATGCCGCGGAGAGCCCTTGTTTTAATGCGCCGAGCTCGTCATTGACCGCGATGCGCAGCGCTTGAAATGTTTTTGTAGCCGGGTTGATCCGGCCGCGCCGGTACGCTGCGGGGACAGCGTCGCGCACCGCCTCAACCAGTTCGCGCGTGGTTTCAAACGGCTGTACTTTGCGCCTTGCGGCAATTGCTTTGGCAATCCTTCGCGCGTAGCGCTCCTCGCCGTAGCCGAACAAAACATCGGCAAGTGTTTCCTCGCTCCACTCATTAAGCGCCTCCGCGGCGGTAAAGCCCGAACGCGGCTTTACCGCGTAGCTCATGTTGAGCGGCTCGTCGTACATAAAAGAAAACCCGCGGCCGGAAGAGAGCTGCGTCATATTCCATCCCAAATCAAACAAAACTTTATCTGCCTTTTGCGCACCGAGTACTTTTCCTAAATCAGCAAAATTGGCTTCTATGACTCCCGCGGCAGGGTCTGCATCTAGAGCAATCAGTTTTATTTTTGCCTCTTTTTTAAGCGCGGAGCTGTGTCCTCCCCGGCCGTAGGTTGCATCCACGACCACCTCGCCGTCTTTAACCGCAAGCGCGGAGAGCACTTCCCCTATCATGACGCTCACGTGAGCTTGCTTCTGTTCGCGAGCATCCCCGCCCTCCTCTCGACGGGAGCGAAGCTGCACACGAACAGGAGTAAACTTGCGTGTCATTGCAGTCGGCATATATCAAAGAATTCCGAGGTCGCCCAGCGTCTGCGCCATTTGGTCTGCGCCCTTTTCTATCCTGCGCTTGTATGCACCCCAAGTCTTTTCGTCCCAGATCTCGACCCGGTCTGAAACTCCGGCCAGTATCACCTGCGACTTAAGGCCGGCAAACTCTTTCAAAAAATCCGGGATCAGTATTCTGCCGGCGCCGTCCACCTCTGTCTCGACCGCGCCCGCAAGCAGGAAGCGGCTCATGCCGCGCGTGTCCGCCTGCCCGACAGGAAGGCCGGAAACCTTCTCGGCGATTTTTTCCCACGCCTTTTGCGGAAACATAAACAAGCAGGCATCGAGCCCGCGCGTGATTACCACATTGCGGCCCACCTCCTTGCGGAATTTGCTCGGGAGGCTGATCCTCTTTTTGCCGTCGAGCGTATGTAGGTATTCTCCAATCAGCATGTTTTTTCAAGGTATCCCACTTAATCCCACTAAGCCCTAGTTTATCTCACTTTGTCCCACTAAACATACACAAGTTATCCCCATGCGCATGGAGGCCACAAAAATCTCCGCTAGACTAGGGTATATGGTCAAAAAACTCTTCCGTGGCTGGTATCCAGTAAACCCGATCGGGCGTGTTGTAACCGCTACCTACGTCTGCGTACCAGCCTACGTGGTGGTGGCACAGACATTGGGCGTCTTCCCCCAAAGCCTGAACATTCCTCTCATCAGCGGCATGTCGGTCGTTATGGTCTGCGCGGCCGTCTCTAGGCGCTACAAGCAGCCTCTTTTTAGAAAGAAAAAAACAGGCGAAGACGGCTTTACACTCGTAGAGCTCCTGGTGGTCATTTCTCTCATAGGCATTTTAACTACCCTCGTATTTCCGTTTGTAAGTAGCGCGCGCAAAGCGGCCTACTATACGCGGGCCAAAGCAGAACTGCGCAACGTCGCGGTGGCGGTCGAGCGATACTCGATAGACATCGGCGGATATCCTGCTGATGTAAACCGAAATCTTCCGCCGGGGCTGGAAACATATCTCGCGCCGGGCCAGTGGCCCTCGGCGCCGTGGCCGGGGAGCGTATACGACTGGGATAACTGGGCGCCTGGAGATTTAAGCTACCCTCCTAACACGCAGACCTACCAGATAAGCATCCGGTTTTGCACTGCGCCCGGTGTATGCACCTTCCCCAGCGAGCCGTGGGCGGCAAACTTCGACTACTACAGCGCCGCATACTATTGCATATCAGGCTCCTGCCGCTCGCACAGCAGCAAGCCGCCCACCCACCCAAGCTATTGCATAAATTGCTAGGCTGCCGCTTCCTGCAGGCGTTTGAGTACAAACTCTCTTTGGAGTACCGATAGGAACCAGCCTGCTTTGGGGCCCATTGGCTTATCGAGGAACGAAAGATAAATCGCGGAGAAGAGTTCCGCTGGAGATATCGGCTCGCTTTCTTTAAGCCCGTGCAGAAAGTGATGCAGGTCTTCTCCCAACAGCATTGTATCCGACTCTTCTATATATTTTAGTATTGCATGCAAGGCCTTTTTCTGTACCGGAGAAAAGTTCTTGGCCGAATCAGGCAACGCGTCGTGCAGTTTAAATACAAACTTTTCGGGAGCATACTCGGCAAGCCATCTGCGGGCGTACTCCGCGCGCTCCTGCAGCTCGGCCGCTTCAGCCTCCGGAAATTCTTTTTCTAAATCCAAATGCGGCATCTGCACGACAAACGCCACCTGCGAGAACCTCGGCAAGCGAAGTCCGACTTCACTACCAGCGAAGTCGGACTTCGCTTTTTTCGGATGGATTAGCTCAAAAAGCCTTGCGTAATCATCATTTTTAACCGTCTGGTAGCCAAGCGCGAGCTTGTCGTACTGGTCGTAGAGCACGGGAATAGTGTCCCCTTCGGGGTCGAAGTTTACCTGCTGATTTATCTCCTTGCCTAAGAGCGCAAGGCGGAATATTTTGGCGGGGACAAGCGAGGCGATTTCTTTAGCGCTGCTGCCGCGCCCTTTGGACGAAGACATTTTTTTGCCGCCGACCAAAAAGAACTCATACGGCACGTCAAACGGCGGCTCATAGTTGAAAACTTCTTTGGAAATATGGTTGCCGACATCGCGGGAACCGCCCTTTGTCGAGTGGTCTTTGCCGGCGCCTTCTACCATAACGCCGTTTACCTTCCATTTGGCGGGCCACTCAACCTTCCATAAAAGCTTGGCTTTGCCTCCAAACGGCGATACGCGGCCTTTATAGTCGCACCCATTGGTATAGGGCGCTTTATCCGTGCGGCAGTGCACCTGCACGGTCTCGCCATCGAACTCGGACGCCTCGGTGGTCGCCACCTTGTTGCACTGCGGACAAACCACGGCGATAGGCAGCCACTCATCCTCCTTTTGCGACCCAGATACCTCTTTATATATACGAACGATATCTTTGGAGTGCTCGATAGCTTCGCGTATAACGCCGTCCATTTTGCCGCTTAAGTACAGCTCGCTTCCCCAATAAAGCTCGGGGGTAAAACCGGCTCCTTCTATTACCGCCCTAAACTCATTGCCAAAATACTCGGCAAAGTTTTTTGCCGACGGCTCGGGCGAAGGCACGTCGCGGAGCATCATACCCAAATACTTTTCAAACTTTTCACGCGGCAAATACTCCGGAATGCTGTCGAACACATCAAAGTCGTTGAGCTCGTATTTAAAAGTATTTGTAACTCCCCTATCAG
>CAYHVJ010000001.1:13779-28482 GCA_964360085.1 uncultured Candidatus Saccharibacteria bacterium | reverse complement strand
TTCTGCGTGCCGCGGGGGGTGTGGAAGGAAAATTCGTCCCCTTTCTTTTTGCCGAGCAATGCGGCGCCCAGAGGCGAATGATAGGAAACCTTGCCAGCCATGATGTCGGCCTCCTCCGCTCCGACTATCGTGTATGAGTGTTTTTCATCGGCGCCGATTTTCTGCACCGACACGGTCGCGCCCATGCCGACCGTGTCGGACTTGGAGCCGCGGACGATTTTCGCGTTCTTTAGTATGCCCTCCAGCTTGCCGATGCGCTCCTCTACCGCGGCCTGCATCTCGCGGGCCTCCTGATACTCGGCATTTTCGGACAAGTCGCCGAGAGAGCGGGCGTACTCGAGCTGTTCGGCAACTTCGCGGCGTCGCACCGTGCGCAGTTCTTCTAATTCTTTGGTAAGTTCTTCAAACTTCTCCTGCGAAATAAGTGCTTCGGTCATATAAGAGCATCAGTGTAAACGACTGCAGGTTTTTGTCAACGCGCCTATTGCAGATACTGCGGAGCGTTTGCCTCCATAAAGGTAAAAAAGTCGCTCATGATGCCGGAGCCGCCGACTTGCGTGCCCGCCGGCATGCGCTCGAGCACCACAGCGTAGGCGTACTTCGGATTTTCGTAGGGCCAGAAGCCGACCATCCATGCGTTTTGATATTCATTACGCATGCCGACCTGCGCAGTGCCTGTTTTGGCGGCCACGCGCACAAACGGAAAATTAACCGCAGTGGCGATGCCGTCCGTGACGCTAAGCCGCATCCCCTCCCGCGCAACTTGGAGCGCGTGCGCTTCTATATGTATGTTCTTGCCTTGCGGCGTACTACTGGCAAACAGCGACGGAGTAAGAAGCGTCCCGCCGTTGGCTATTGCCGCAATCATCCGAACAGCCTGCAGAGGAGTCACCTGCACGCCGTACTGCCCTATGGCGGTGTGATAGGTGTTGCCCAATCGCCACTCCGGGTCGTCGGGGAAGTTTATAGCCTTCCACTCCGGCGTCGGTATAGTGCCAAAGGTCTCGGAAAAGCCTGCAAGTCCCGCGTCGGCTCCAAAACCGAAGCGCCGCAGATATTCGTCGATGCGGGCGATTCCGAGGCCCGGCTGGCTTTCAAAACCGCCGCCGACTTCGTAAAAATATACGTCGGAAGAAACGGCGATAGCACGCCGCATGTCAGTCCAACCGTTGACGCGCCAGTCTTTAAAAATAGTCGGATTATCCGGGTCGTACGGATTTGGCACCACCAGTTTTCCGGTGGATAGAATTTGTTTGTATTCGTCTATTACTCCCTCGTTTATGGCTGCGGCGGCAATAAGCGGTTTGACAATAGAGCCCGGCGCATAGAGTCCGTCGGTCGCGCGGTTGAGGAACGGAAGACGTTTGTCGCCGGTATACGCATTGATAGTAGCCTTATAGCCGCTCACCATCGCCTCCGGCGAGTACTCAGGATAGCTTGTCATTGCCAGCAACTCCCCGGTACGCACATCCATAACGACGCCGGCGGCGCCGACAGCCCCTGCCACGCGTGCGTGCGCGCCTAAGGCATCAAACAATCCCTGGTTTGCCAGCGCGTCTATCGATAAAATAATTTTGCTTCCGACCACCGGCGGACTGACCTTAGCCTCGGAGACAACTTTGCCGCGCGCGTCTGTCTCGGTGAGCGTGAGCCCGTTCTCCCCTTTAAGAACGCCGTCAAAAGCTTTTTCCGCGCCGTCGACTCCAACATACGTGTCGCGATAATAAAACCCGGCGGAATCTTTGGCGGGCGCTTTTACGTATCCGACCGCGTGCCCTATCCCGCGGTACGACCCGTATGCGCGCGTTGCATAATCCATCTCGACAGACGCGCGCTCATCCCATGCCAAGTGGCGGCTGGCGCGGTCGTCTATGGCGCCGCGGTCGGCAAAAATCACCTTTTGCTCCAATTGATTTTCCCTCGCCTGTTTTGCGTATGCGGCGCCGTTTATAATCTGCAAGTTCCCCGCTCGGCCGAGCAAAAGAATGGCGAGAACTCCGATAAGGGTGCCCGCGGCGATAAACGAGCGCCGAGAGAGCGGCCGCTCGATGCGGCCCTCAAACTGGTCGAGGTCAAACTCTCCTGCATTAGCGGAGTCTATAAGAATTTCGTCCGGATCGATTTCGCGATGCTTTTTTCTTCCTTTAATCCTGAACCGCATTCAGTGAGTATACCTAAATTTTTTCCTGGCGGTTGCGGTCAAAAAAATATTGGCTTCCGTAGTATCGCGCGATAAATCCAAAAAGCGCCGCGATTGTGAACGGGAAGAAAAAGTAATGATAGGTCCCTGTTGGTGCGCCCCATGCCAAGTCGAGCAGGAGCCCGGTAATGACACCGAATATCCACCTGCCCGACAACGCAGCGAGCATGACGCCGGCTACCGACAACGGCCAAAACGGAACAAGAAACCCCGCCGATGCAAGTAAAAAAGTGACTGCGTATATCCATCGGCTACTCTGTGACATGATTGGGTTGCTTCCAGACCTCTACAAAACGGAGACTGAACATATCTACCGGCAATGAAAAGTATATCGTAACAAATGACTCGCCGTCCCCCTGCTCTATGCGCGACACTCTGGCACTTAAGCCTCCGGCAATGCCGGGCAGGAGCGCCGCGTCTCCCACGGACACCGCGGTGCCGGCCGGCAGGCGCGCCGTGAGCGACCCGCCTCCTTGACCCTCTACAGCAAGAGGAATGCTGCCACGCAAGAGTGCGTCGTATTTTTGCCCCGGCGCCGAGTACAGCACTACGCGCGCCGCGCGCGCATATACCTCCGAGACGGTGCCTATCACGACTGTACCGCCCGAGGAGACTACATCGCCGACGGCAACACCCTCAACCGATCCCGCATCTATAACCAGCGTGTCGTACGGAGTTGCGGGAGGACGCAAGAGCACCGCGCCCAATATACGCACAACGCGCGCATCGCGACCGAGACGCGCCTTCAGCTCAAGATTTTCCTGATAGAGCGCGTCGCGCTGTGCCTCCACGGCAGCAAGGCGGGAGAGGTCGGCCGGCGCGGCATCGCCTCCAAAGCGGGCGTGCATGACAGGAGCCATAAAACGCCAAATAAGTTCGGAGAGCGGCGCGCGCCACAGCGTCGCGGCACCTATCAGCATAATTATCGCGATAACGCCGAAAAAACGCACTCGTTTGGAGCGCGCGGAGGCTGCAGATTCTCTATTGGATATCATCATCATGCTCGATAAGCATATCGCGGTACAGCTCCAAATTCTCCAAAATAACGCCGGTGCCACGCGCCACAGCCGTCAAAGGATCGTCAGCGACGGTGACCGGGACCTTCAACCACTCCGAAAGCAGCGAGTCGAGCCCTTTGAGCAGGGCGCCGCCGCCAGTCAGCACAATGCCGCTGCGCATAATGTCGGAGAGTATCTCGGGCGGCGTCGTCTCTAGCACCTCGCGCACCGACTCGATGAGCGTGTCGATAGACTGCGAGATAGCCTCGCGGATGTCGGAGTCGGTAAGTATTACCTCGCGCGGGAGCCCGGTGATAAGGTCGCGTCCGCGTATGGCGGCCTCAAAATTGCCCGCTCCTTCCGAAACAGAGCCGATGGCTATTTTGACCGCTTCGGCGGTCTTCTCCCCTATCAAAATTTTAAATTCCGAGCGGACATATGCGATGATGTCCTGATTGAGCTTTTCGCCGGCGACGCGCAAGTTTTTAGAGCGGACAATGCCGCCGAGCGACAACACGGCGATGTCGGTGTTGCCGCCGCCTATGTCAACCAGCATGGAGCCGACCGCCTCGCGTATCGGGAGCCTGATGCCGAGCGCCGCGGCAATCGGCTCCTCGACAATATGTACCTCGCGCGCGCCGGCGTTCTGCGCGGCATCTTTAACGGCGCGCATCTCCACGTTGGTGACACCACTGGGGACCCCTATGACGACGCGCGGCCCGAGAATCTTTTTTTGCAGGACCTGTGCGCGGTTCATCAAATACGCCAGCATCTCTTCGGTCGCCTCAAAGTCCGAAACCACGCCGTCTATCAGCGGCTTTACCGCCACCAAATGCGCCGGAGTGCGTCCGAGCATGTCGCGCGCGGAGGTTCCGACCGCCACCACTTGGCCGGTTTTTTGGTTAACCGCCACTACAGAGGGCTCGGTTACCACTATCCCTTTTCCACGCAGATAGACCAGCGTGTTTGCCGTGCCGAGGTCAACTCCGATATCGTTGGATATAAGAGGAAGAAACTTATTTTTAAGCCGCCTAATCATTTATCAGTCAAACGGCCGACTAGTTCCGAGATACTGCAGTGTTCAGTGCGGCCGCTGCGTCGTTCGACGCATTCAAACTTGCCTTCGGCAAGCGATTTTTGCGAAACAATCACCCGCAGCGGGATGCCTATAAGGTCGCTGTCCGCAAATTTCTCTCCGGCGCGCGCGTCGCGGTCGTCCCAGAGCACCTCCACTCCAGCTCCGATTAGCTCGAGGTACAATTCTTCTGCTTCTTTTTGCACTTCGATATCGTCGCCCAGCTGCACCAAGTGCACCGCAAAAGGCGCTATTGCCTCCGGCCACACGAGGCCCTTCTCATCGGCGAGGCACTCCACCGCGGTACCCATCAGCCGCGCGGGGCCGATTCCGTATGAGCCCATAACCACCGGAATACTCTCTCCTGCCTCATTTTTATACGTTAGCCCTAGTGCTTCGGAAAAGCGCGTACCAAGCGGGAAGATGTTGCCGACCTCTATCGCCTTTTCCTCGCGCAGGTCTTCCTTGCGCAAACCCAGCTCCGAGAGCGTCGCGTCATCGTACACCTCTTTGTTGACGGCAAGTTTGCGGCCTTCGTGTATATAGATAGTATCTTCGCCGGCTCCGCACACCGTCTGGAACTCGTCGCTGAACTTGCAGAAGGAACCGCCGCTCGCGAATGTGCGGTAGGTATTGGAACCAAGACCGACGCGGTCGAACACTTTCAAATAGGCGGAAGCGCATTCCTCATAAAACTTCCGGAACTCTTCCTCGTTGCGCGAAAAGGAGTACAGGTCTTTCATAATAAACTCCCGTGAGCGCAAAATGCCGGACTTGGCGCGCAGTTCGTTGCGGAACTTGGTTTGGAATTGGTAGATATACTTCGGCAGGTCTTTATAAGAAGCAATATGGTTGCGCATGAGCGCTGTCAACGGCTCTTCGTGCGTGGCGGCAAGCCCCAGCTCCGAGCCCGACTTTAATTGTGTTTTAAACCATACGTCGATAGCGTCATCGCCCCAGCGGCCTGACTTCTGCCACAGCGCAGGGTCCTGCAGCGCAGTAAGAGAGAGCTCCTGCCCGCCGATAGCGTTCATCTCCTCCCTAATGATGCCGATGATTTTGTTGAGCACGCGCAAGCCGAGAGGCAAAAACGCATACACCCCCGCCATCTCTTTGTGCACGAACCCGGCGCGGATTAAAAGCTGGGCATTCTTCGAAACCTCGTCGTGTGGCGCCTCGCGGCGCGTTTTTGTAAAAAGCTGTGATTGTCGCATAGAGGCTTATTCTAAGGCCAAAATAGAAACCAGCCAAAGCACTTGACTTTTATTTTAGATATGCTACACTTATAAGCAGTTTCCAGTTCCAATGAGGGAGATGTCTGATGACGAACTTAGGTGTTGCTTCGGCAACTTCGTCCAAGCGTATGCCGGTCGCCGTTCTCAAGCGCGAGCTGTTATGGGAGGGCGGGATTATCGAAATTAAAATCCCCTCCGTCTGCCGCGAAGGCAGTTTCGAGAACCTCAAGTTCATCCAGTTCGCCCGGTTCGTGAGGGGCGGCGTCGTGAACTTGTTCCTGCACGACGACAACCCGACGCAGCACTGCGGGAAGACAATCACCGCCTCGGTGCAGGTGTACAGCAAGGAACACGCGGACGGCCGCTCGTTCCTCTACATCGACTTAAGGCAGGTTACAAAACCGGCAACGCACCGGTTGGTCGTCGAGCCGCAGCATGTGTTTGACGCCAAGGACGCCGCCGTCTACCGGACGCCGGCACCGCTTCAAGGAACCATCGTCATCAAGGAGCTTCAGCCGAGTTGACGCGACCCAGCTTCCCCGCCGCCCATAATACGGGCGGCGGTTTTTTATCCCACCAGCTTAGCTATGTCGTGATAGGTCACGACCAGCATCAGCATAATAAGGAGCGCGAAACCGCAAAGCGACAGCGTGGTGATTATTTTTGGCGAAACCGGCCTGCGCAGGACAGCCTCAACAATTATGATAAGCAAGCGTCCGCCGTCGAGCCCCGGTATCGGGATTATATTGATTATTGCAAGGTTGATAGAAATGAGCGCCGTGATAAACGCCGCGGCGGCAAAACCGTTTTGCACGGCGCTCGCGCCCGCGCCCGCTATTCCGACGGGGCCCGCGACAGAACCCCAGTCGGCTACTCCCAAGAAGAGCTGGCTAAAAAAGATACCGAGCCCTTGTGCGGTCGAAACGGTCAGCTGTTTTGCCGAGATTGCTCCCTGCAAGAGCGCCAAGTGCGGCGGAAGCTGTAAAACGCCGACATCGGCCATATTTATGCCAAGCGCTTTTTTGCCCGGCACTATTCCCTCCTCGGGCTTGGCGACAAAAACTTTCTCGTCATTGCCGCGCAGTACGCTTACAACCAAGCTTTCGTTTTGATGGTCACCGATAAAATTGGTTATATTTTCGGCACTGAGCGGGGTTCCTAGTTTTTGCACTCCGGTCTGCAGCGATTCTATTTTATCCCCGGGCTTGAGCCCCACCTTATCGGCAGGAGAGTCCGGTAACACCTGAGTGACCGTCGCCCGCACATCGCGCACATCGCCGAACGCAGACGAGCCGGGAGTCGCCGCCATTCCAACCATAAAGCCTGCGGAGAGCGCGAGCCAGCCGAAAGCCAGGTTCATAGCAACGCCCGCCACCAGTACCGCCGCCTGCACCGGCCGCGGCTTGCTTGCCATGCTGCGCGGGTCGCGTATATCGGTGCCGGGGTCCTCGCCGTGGATGCGCACAAAACCGCCTACCAGCAAAAGATTGAAAGTGTATTCAGTCTCGCCGTACCTGATGCGCAGGAGCCGCGGCGGAAAGCCGATGGCAAACTCATCCACGCGGATGCCAAAAAACTTTGCCGCGGCAAAGTGCCCGAGCTCATGCACCCAGATTAAAGCAACTAAAATACTTATAAATATTAGAAGTGACATTTTAGTTGCAAATTACAAATCACAAGCTCCAAAAAACAAAGGGGACCAAATTTGATATTTGTTCATTTGTAATTTGGATTTTAACCGGCAATTTCTTTTTCCTTGCGTTCCAACGCTTGGTCAAATTGCCGGTTTGCGGCGTCGACGCGCTTTTGCATCTCGTCTTTGGAGCGGAATTTTTCGTCCTCCGTCATAAGATTTTCTTTTTCTCGGTTTTGGATGTCGTTCCACACATGGTCTCGCGCCGCGCGCAGCTCTGTGCGAAGCTCCTCCACCTTTTCTTTAGCGAGCTTCAACATCTGAGTTCTGCGGTCGCTGGTTAGTTCGGGAAACGACACTCTAATTCCCTTCTCGTCGGCGCCGACAGACAGGCCGAGATTTGCAACCGTGATAGCCTTCTCAATTCCCTTCGCATTGCTCATGTCCCATGGCGTGATGCGGATGGTGCGGGCGTCCTCGACATTTACCGTGGCTATCTGCACGATGGGTACGCGGGTGCCGTAGCTCTCCACCAAAACCCCGTCCAAAATAGCAGGCGCGGCCCTGCCGGTGCGTATGCCCGCTAACTCTCTCCCCGCGCGCTCCTCTATCTCTTTAATCCGCTTCTCAAAAGGTTTAAAATCGTATGCCATGAGTCTAGTATAGCAAATCTTGATTTTTTTGCCGTCTCATGCGACGTCCGTACCCTATTACCCTGTGTGTAAAATTTTTCCACTCGCGCTTTGGCAACAGCACCATTAAATCTTTTTCAATTTTTACTGGGTCTGTATGGTCGGACAAGTCAAACTTTTGTACAAACCGTATAACATGCGTGTCGACAGGAATACCAACAATTACGCCGTACGCTTCTATTAAAACAACGTTTGCGGTCTTGCGCGCCACGCCTGGCAGGCGCAGTATATCCTCCATCGTATCCGGCACCTTGCCGCCGAATTCTTTTTTAATCATCTTTGCGGCAGCAAGGATATTTTTGGTCTTGTTTCGATAAAAGCCGGACGACAGTATATCTTGTTCAAACTCATGCGGGTCTGCGCGCACATAATCATCAAGTTTTTTGTACTTCTTAAACAGCTTATCAGTAATCTTATTGACCATTTTGTCCGTGCACTGCGCGGAGAGCTGTACCGCAACCAAAAGCTGCAATGGATTTTTGAAATGCAGTTCTATTGAAGCGGTTGGAAAAAGTTTTTTAAGAGCGCGATTGAGTGCAAGTATTCGAGTTTTTCGCGTCATATCGCAGGCAAACTCAAAGCGAGGTGTTCGAGCAGCATTTTGAGACTGGGTGACCGGTCGCCCAAGTAATCGCGCACCATCGCAATATCTTCCAATCCTTGTCTATTTTTTTTAACATCTTTTACTAACTCTATTTCAAGGGCGTTTACAAAATCACGCACGCGCTCTTTGGTACCCTCCTCATCTTTCAAGAGTTTTGTAATAAAATCACTTCTCTCCTTCCCTCCCATCTTCAAAAACTGCCTCGCTTCACCATACCGAGAACTGTTCTCGGTAACTGTGGATAACTCCGGATACGGGAGCATTCTGGATTTAAGCGTCGGCAGGAGCGCACCGTGCGGCACCAGGAGTACAAACGTAGTGCCAGCCTGCGGCTCCTCAAACAATTTTAAAAGCGCCTGCTGGGCTTCTCCGGTTATCGACGCCGCGCCTATCAAGAACACCGCTTCGTTAAAATTTTTGAGGCTCGAAAGCGCAATGAGCTCGCGGGACTCATCGATGCCGAAACGCTCAAACGAGCTCGCCCAAAAAGGCTTAAGTTCCGCTTTGTGGGCCTCAAACCCCGAAAGTGAGCCCTCTATGTAATATGCGTGATGTTTCATCTACCTCTTGGCGATGATGGCCTTTTTGTAGGTGTCGAGGTGGTTGAGCGCGATGCCGCTCCCCTTGGCGACGCAGTAGAGCGCATCGTCGGCGACCTGCGCCTTGACACCCGTGCGGCGCAGCACCAACTCGGCAAAGTTGCGCAGAAGGCTCGAACCGCCGGTCATGGTAATGCCGGAGTCGATAATGTCGGCCGCGAGCTCCGGCGGCGTCTCCTGCAAGACGTCGCGTATGGCTTTGATAATCTCGCGGAGCTCCTTGCCCATCGCCTTGACGATGTCGTTGGTACGCAGGTCGCAGCTGCGCGGCAAGCCGGTGATAAAGTCGCGGCCGCGCACGCTCATTACTAGCTCCTCCTCCACCGGCACAGCCGAGCCGATATTTATTTTGACGTCTTCTGCGGTCTTCTCTCCTATCGCCAGGTTGTACGTCTTTTTTATGTAGTCGGTAATGGCGCGGTCGAGTTTGTCGCCGGCGCATTTAATAGAGGTGGAGGCGACAATGCCGCCCAGCGATATAACCGCAACATCCGTGGTGCCTCCACCGATATCCACCACCATATGACCTTTAGCCTCTTGTATGGGGATGCCTGCGCCGATAGCCGCAAGTACCGACTCCTTAACAACATACGCGTTTTTGGCGCCTGCGCGGATTGCGGCCTCGACCACCGCGCGCCGCTCTGTCGAGGTGACGCCGGTCGGCACGCTTATCATCACATCCGGCTTAAACAGCTGCCAGCGCCCGAGCGCCTTTTGGATAAAGTATTTGAGCATCGCCTGCGTGACGCGGTAATCGGCGATGACGCCGTCGCGCAGTGGGCGGTAAGCGATGATTTCGCCCGGCGTGCGGCCTATCATTTCTTTAGCCTCAAACCCCACGGCCAAAATACGCTTATCTATTTCCGAAATGGCGACCACCGACGGCTCGTTGAGCACCACCCCGCGGCCCGGCACAAAAACGAGCGTGTTGGCGGTGCCGAGGTCGATACCGAGTTTGGGGGTAAAGAAAGCCATTGCTTAGGCATTCTATACTTCCTCTCTCCTTATGTTAAGCCCGAGCTTTTGGAGGCGCTCTTCTATGCGCTCGTAGCCGCGGTCTATCAGGTACGCGTTGTCGATGGTGCTGGTGCCTTCGGCTACCGCCGCGGCAATGATGTAGGCCAGCCCGCCGCGCAGGTCGGGGCTCTCGAGCTCTTTGCGGCTAAGCGGCGTCGGGCCCTTTATTAAAATTTTATGCGGGTTCATCACGGTAATGTCGCCACCCATGCGGATAAGGTCGTCGGCGTAGCGGAAGCGTCCGTCGAAGATAGTTTCGAGTATCGTCGCCTCGCCCGCGCATTGGGTCAAAAACACCGCCATCGGTGCCTGCAGGTCGGTCGGGAAGCCGGGATACTCGTGCGTGCGCACCGACACGCTCCTATACTTGTCTGACGGCAAGGCTAAGCCTTGACATACAATGTAGTCGGGGCCGATGTCAAATTTTGCGCCGGCTTTGCGCAAAAGTGCGAGCAGAGCATCGACGTGGAGCGGCTCGCAATTGGTAACTTTTACTTCATCCCCCAGGAGCGCCGCAAGTAGACAGAAACTCCCCGTCTCTATGCGGTCGGGAGGAGTAATGTACGGCAAACCGCTGCTGTGCAAGAGTTTGCCTCCGGTGCCTTTTATAACCAGAGTCGGCGTGTCCGCACCTTCTATATGCGCGCCGCAGGCATTGAGGTAGCGGATAAGCGCGCCTATCTCGGGCTCCATGGCGGAGTTTTGCAGCTCGGTCTCCCCTTCCGCAAGAACCGCGGCCATCATCAGCGTTTCGGTAGCCGTGACCGAAACGCTGGGAAAAAATATCCGCGCACCCTTGAGCTTGCCCGTGATAGTAAACAGCTCATCTTTTTCCTCAACTACGGCCCCAAGCGCCTTAAAGCCTCCTAAAAACAAATCAATCGGACGCTCGCCCAGCACGCACCCGCCCGGGAACGGAAATGTAACCGTGCCGTAGCGCGCAAGCGTCGGGCCTGTCAGCACTATCGAGGCGCGCAGGCGCTCGGCTATCTCTTTTTTAAGCACCGGGAGTCCGCCGGCAAGCAACTCCTGCATGCGCTTGACGTCCTCTATGTCGGGCAGGTTTTCAATCGACACCGCGTCGTCAAACAACACGCTTGCGGAAAGAGCTTTGAGCGCTGCGTTTTTGGCGCCCTTGACCGCTATTTCTCCGCGCAGAGTTTTTTTTCCGCCGAGGCCCTCTACTACAAATCTACTTTTCATGTTTTTTCGGATTTATTTCCCACCAAAATTTTTTAGAAAAGTCTTTTGACTGCTCGCACACGCTCTTCATGTAGTACAAATCCTTGGTGGGTATCGCCACCAGCAGGCGCCCCATGCGCGGCATGGTGAGCGGCGGGATATGGTCGCGCCGGCGCGACTCGTTGAGCCGCTCCATAAAATACTTCATCATCTCGCCGCGCTCGGTCACCTTTTCCTTTTTGGAGCGGGCCGAGGGCGCCGCCATGTGCTTGCCGATGTGCTCCATGGGGTGGATTATACCCTAGTTGACAAAATCTATAATGCCTGTACACTGGCTAGCAGGTTCTTTATTTTCGCGCTGATGTACGACCTGGACGCCCCCCAATATACTGCCAGGAACACCAGCGCAGGCGTGTGCGCCCGAACATTGGACTCTCATCAGGTATAAAACCCCCGTAGAGAGTTGGACAAGTAGGTGTGCGCCGCGGAGGCCAGACATTCCCCCGGGGAGTGTCTGGCCTTTAATTTTTTACAAAACTGTTGCATATTTACTTACACATGAAGGACCAAATCGTACAAGAGGGCGAGCCGGTACTGCGCGGCAAAGCAGAACTGGTTGCTAAAAAAGACATCGGTTCGGCTAAAATCAAGAAGCTTATCGCGCGTATGAAAAAAGCTCTCGCCAAAGAGGCGTTCGGCGTAGCGCTGGCTGCTCCGCAGATAGGCGAGCCGTTGCGGATTTTTGTCATCGCCGGTAAAGCTTTTGAGCCCGTTATCAAAGCCGACGAAAAACCTTTGGACGGCGCGCCGAAGCAGTCGACTTTGCCGGATCGTGTTTTTATAAACCCGGAACTGACCCGGCTTTCTAAAAAGAAAAGCGAGATGTCCGAAGGATGCCTCTCGGTGCGCGGCAAGTACGGCACGGTCATGCGCCACGAAAAGGCGTCGATTAAAGCGCTTGACGAAAACGGCAAGGCTATCACCTACCACGGCGCCGGACTTATCGGACACATCTTCCAGCACGAGTGCGACCACTTAGAAGGTATTCTTTATACGGACAAAGCGGTGCGGCTGGAGGAGGACGAGGACATGCAAAGCGCCCGCAAGAAGCTCAAAGAAAAACATGGCGTCTAAACAACCCCTCTTCGCTTTTTTTGGCACGTCGGTCGACTCGCAGTTTGCACTTGCGCAACTGGAGCGCCGGGGGCTCATACCCGCGCTGGTGGTGGATACCAAGGAATTGCCGGTGGAGCTTTACAATACCGATTGGGACTTTTTTGTGGTGGCCTCGTACGGCAAAATACTTTCCAAAAAAGTGCTCGACCTCCCCAAGCACGGCTGTATCAACATCCACCCCTCGCTTTTGCCTAAGTTCCGCGGCCCCTCGCCGTATGTATCGGCCATACTCGCCGACGAGCGGCAGACCGGCGTGACCGTGATGCTCATGGCGGAGAAAATGGACGCCGGGCCCATACTCGCCCAGGCCCGCATCGAGATAGCCGAGGAAGATTGGCCGCCAAGAGGACTAATGCTGAGCGAAATGCTCTTTACCGAAGGAATCAACCTGTTGGCCGACGCGCTCCCGCTGCTTATGAGCGGAGGGCTTAAAGCCGAACCGCAGGATGAAACTCTGGCAACCTATACAAAAAAATTCAGCGACACAGATGCGCTACTTGATTTGAACGGAGACCAGCGCGCGCAGTTTTTAAAAATCCGTGCATTCGACAAAAATCCCCGGGCATATTTTATGAATGAAAAAAATAAACGCGTCATTGTGACAGACGCGAACTTTAAAAATGGCGGGCTTGAAATTTTGCGGGTAATCCCCGAAGGCAAAAAAGAAATGCCGTACGCGGATTATCTGCGCGGCCAACCGCGTACATAATCTTTAATACGCGCGGCGCCACGGCGAATGGCGTGCATGCGCTTTTTTTTGCCGCGGCCGAGTTCGTTTATGAGCTCCCCCGTGGCGAGGTCGATAGCCGCGTGCATGCTCCCGCCCCATCGCTCTGCGCGATAAACAGCGCCGGACGCAAAAATCGTAAATTCGGCGCGATACTTATCGCCGTCGCGCATTGCCCGATATTCGAGCTCTATGGTTATGCGAGCGGAAGGGTCGTTTTGCAGAAACTTTTCCGCATGTTGGAGCTTTTTTTCCGCGTAGCCTTGCAGCTCGCCGGTAATATCCAGTCCGGTGCCCTTTATATTGTAGTTAAGCATGCGCCCAGTATACCAAACGTGGCCGTTTTGCCCCTTGCAGAAATTAGAAGTCGAGGAGAGACCTGAACGCCGACAGGACATTGGCCAGGTACATCTCGACCCCGGAGGCAGGCTTAAGAACGCAGTAGCTGCCGTTCCAATCGTGGCCGCCCGGACACAGGAACGCGAGCGGTTTTTGAGCGGCAGAGGAGCTCGGCATGCGGCAATAATTCGCCGCGCTGTCCCACGTGCCGCCCGCCTCGGCGCACGCGGCCTGCATGCTCTGGCAGGAGCTCGTGCGGCTGTCCCAGTATTGGCCGGACCCGCACGATGACGACGTCGGTGTCGGTGTCGGCGACGTTGACGAGTTTACGCACGCGCTGCCGTTCCAGTATTGACCCGAGGTGCAGTCTGTCGTGGAGGTGGTGACACAGGCGGAACCGTTCCAGTATTGGCCGGACGGGCAGGAAGTGTAAGAGCCGCCGGTACCGCCGGAAGGCGCGGCTGACCCGCTGCTGTCGCAGTAATTGCCGCTGTAGCCGGTATACCAGTAGCATCCCGAAGTGGCACTGCAGGACGATTGCGACGATTGGCTGCGGCACTCGCTGCCGATGGTGCCGCCGCTTGTGGAAGAGGTGACGCATGCGCTGCCGTTCCAGTATTGACCCGAGGTGCATGATGGCGGCGCGGTAACGCACGTACCCGCGCCATTTCGATATTGTCCGGCAGGACATCCGTCGCCGCTCACCGGCTGACCTGAGCCGCTGCAACCGGAAATCGGCGCGCTAGCGCAGCTCTTAACTTGCGTTGTGTTTGGCATAACATAGTTGATCATTGTTGAGTCAAACCAAGCGTTACCCATGGAATGACAGCCGCTCCCCAGGAGCGCGGAGAGCTCGGCCGAGCAGCTCCCCGAGACGCCTCCCGACCCTCCCGTGCCCGGGTATGGAGTCGGGTTTTGGGTCGATCCGCAGGAGGTTCCGTCAAAATACTGGCCGGAAGTACACGCCGCCGCCGCTTTGCACTTGGCGGGGTCGGGCATGCCGAAGTCGGCGCTCGAGGCGGTGCCGGCGCCCGGCATCCATATGTTGCCGGTGCCGCTTACGCCCGCGCACGCCTGCTTGAGGGAGTCTATGCGCGCTGTATCGGCGTCGGCGCGTATCCACGAGCGCAAGCCGCTTCCGTTCCACACCTGCTCTTTTTGGCCGGAGGGCGGAGGCTGTTGCGGAGGCTGTTGCGGAGGCTGTTGCGGAGGCTGTTGCGGAGGCT
>CAYHVJ010000001.1:0-13679 GCA_964360085.1 uncultured Candidatus Saccharibacteria bacterium | reverse complement strand
GGAGGCTGTTGCGGAGGCTGTTGCGGAGGCTGTTGCGGAGGCTGTTGCGGAGGCTGTTGCGGAGGCTCCGCGGGGCGCGACTCTTCGTTGCTGCATCCGTAGGCCGGATACTCCGTACAGGTCCGCACCACGCCGTTTTGCGCACGGTACTCCGTCATGCTCGGGTTAAAGCAGTTGCCGCTTGCATCCATGGAGTGCCAGCCGTTGCCGTATTGGCCACACTGTTTTTCCGGCGAGGGGGGCGGTATTGGCCGGTCGGAACCGGAAGGCTTGCACGCGTAATAGGTGCCGCACTCCGGAGAGATAAAGGAGATAACCTTCTCCTCCCCGTTTTGGCATGAGTCAATAGTCGGGAGCGCGGGGCAGATGAACCGGCCCTCTTTTTCTTTCGGCTCGGGTTGTGTTTTGGTATTAAACGGAATGCAGGCGCTTTCTATATAACAGCCGAACTCATTGGTGGACCCTTGGCGGTATTCGCCGGCGGGGCAGGGCGATTGCGGCGGAGCCGGACAGGCGACGCGGGCGGGCGTGCTGGTGCCCTCCTCTCCCTCTCTCCCCCGCCTTTCCCGCTCCCTAGGCTCGTAGTAGCGCTCCTTGACGACATTAAAAGTTTGCTCGACGTTTCCGCGCGCGCGCTCGAGGTCCCGCACGCCCTCGTCGCCAAAAAAACGTGCTGCTATCTCGCGGCATACCGGCGGAATCTCCGCGCCGCCGCTCTGGCGGGCCTCCAGAGTCGGGTTGAGACAAAAGGCGCTGCATCCGTCTATGGTGCCGTCGCCGCAGGCAAGCTCGCCTTTCAGTAGAGCCTCCTTCAGCGCCACGGTGGCGTCGGATTTGCCCGCTTTTTCGCGCTCTTCCTGCGGGATGTATTTCTGCATCTTTTCGTTCTTGGCGAGCTTCGCGCAGGCGCGCAGGAGCGGAAGCGGAGCGGTGTCGGGGTCCATGGTCTGGCAATCCTCGATGGCGACGCCGGCCGACTTTGCGATATCCACGATAGCGCGCTTTTCCTCCACCTTTTGCACGGTCAGCCCGACCGTGCGGGCCAAGTTTGGATTGTCCGCCGAGAGCTGGCGCGCCACCGACGTCGCGACGCCGACGAGGCAGTCGATGCTATCGCACTGCTTCATCTTTTCGACGACGTCTCCTTTGAGCTGGTCGAGGAGGGCATCAACCTGCACGGCGCGCTCTTTTGGAAACAGGCCGCGTTCCTTGCCTATCTTCGCGCACTCCACGACATACTGCTCCTGATTGCAGATGGCTTTTGCCTGATCGGCGCGCGTAACCGGCGAGCCGTAGATGGCGCTTAAGTCGCGGAGCGCCGCGTCCATTTGCCCCTGCGTAACGCCCTCGGGCAAGGTTTGCGCGGACGCGCTTGCCGCAAAAAGGAGCGCTAACATCCAAAAAATTAAAGAGAGGCGCTTCATGTCAATTTTCAAACGGGTTAAGAACTTTTTTAGTCTTCTCAAACGGATTTGCCTCGACGCCCGAAAGCGGGCTCGCCGATTTGAAAGGGGTCTCCGACTTAGCGGTGTCCTCTGCCGCTTTTTGCGCGGCGGCCTCCGGCTGGTTTTGCGTCGCGTTTTTACCGCCTAAAAAGAACGCGAGCGCGGTAACCGCCACCACAACGCCGAGCACGGCGGCATATACGGCCCATTTGCTCATACACACCAATTCTCTCATCTTTTTTGCCGCGCAAAAAAGTTATGCACAGGTGCCGCCGCGGCGCTACCAGGGCGGCAGGAGCTTTGCAAAGAATTCCTGCACGGCGGAGAGGGCATGCACCGCGGCGGCGGCAAGGTTAAGGCCGGGTGGCTGGGCAGCGGCGGACGTTTTTGCGACGACAGAAAACGCGACCGGCGTCGAGGTGGCGCGGTTTCCGTCCGCGTCGCGGGCGACGGCAAACGCCCGGTAAGCGCCCGGCTCAAGCATAACCGCGACGCCAAACGGAGGAGTAACATCCTCGGCTTTGAGGTCGTACCCGTTGAGGAAAAAGCTGACGCCGGCGACGCCCGTGTTGTCAGCCGCGGCGGCCGACAATGCGACCTGCCCCTCGACCACAGCGTCACCGTCGGTCGGAGCGCTCATAAACACCCGTGGCTGGTCGTAATCTCTGTCGGAATACCGGCGCTCTATCGAAAAGAGTATCGGGTAATCCGAGGTATTGGTGTTCACATATGTATCGCGGCATTTGACGAAAAAAGAATAATCGCCGACGGTAACATTTTTAATGACAAAACTGTGGAATGTTCCGCCGGTTGTGGAAAAAGAGGTTGCCATTTCACCAAAAGGCGTACGGGGCGTGTTCGACCAGTAGCAACGGGCGGGTTCGTTGGTCATAAGTGAGACGGTAATCTCCGGCGCGCCCGCGGGGAGCGTGTTGGACGGAGACCCCCGGGAGCGTAGGGGCGGGGTCGTGTCGCGGGCGGGAAGAGCCGCTTTTGAAGCGGCGGGCGTAGAGGTCGCGGGCTTGGTAGACGTCGCGGCCTGCGGCGGCATTTGCAACGAGGTCGTCGCCATGCCCCCTTGCGACGCGCTCTTGTTTATTATTGCGTTTATTTTTGCAAGCGTCTTTGGGCCGACGGCGCCATACTCCGCTCCGGCGCTTTTCGGGTCTACCAGCCCCTCGCGCGCCTGCAGCAGTTTTATGGCAAGCTCCGTGGCGCTTCCAAAATAGCCGGTTACGCTTCCATCCGGATATATATCCGGCATGCGCTGCAGATATTTTTGGAGCGTTTGCACGTCGCTCCCCTGCATGCCTTTGCGCAAAGTCCGCGCCGGCTTGAGCGTTGGGAGCGCCGGGAGATTGCTTTTTAGCGCAACCGTGCTCGAGGAAACGCTTGATGCCAGGCTAGTGCTTGATGCGGTGTTTTGCGCAGACAAAAGGAGTGGCGCGGCGAACAAAATAAAAGCGAGAGGGATCGCTCTTCCCATGATTACATCATACCCCACTATATCGGGCTTCCGGAACCGCCTATTTATTGAGCGCGGCGCGGGTCATGGGGCCGGTAAATCCGACCTGCTCGAGCCCTTTTGATTTTTGGAACGCCTGCACGGCTTTTTTAGTTAGCTGGCCGAAGTAGCCGGTAGCTTGGCCGTATAATAGGCCAAGCCCGATCAGCTTTTTTTGCAGAGCGGTTACTTCTGCCCCTCTTGAGCCTACGGTAAGAAAACTTTTAAATACATAAGAAGGGGTAGCGGTCTTGGCCGGAGCGGCTGACTGTGTTGACGGGGTTGCAGCGGGAACAACCGCCGGTGGAGGAGTTTGTACGGGAGCGGAATTTGGCGGCCCTACCGTGACGGAAACTTTAGTCGATGCAGAGTGCCCCGCGGAGTCTGTCGCAGAAATTACAAAAGTGTGCACGCCGATGTCGTTGTACACGGGCGTCCACGAAACTTTGTTGCCGTCGAGCTTGAGCGTCGAGGTCGCTGCTCCGGTGTAGAACAAGTCGGTAACAGTAAAACTAGGCGACAAAAATCCGGTGGTTGTCGCGCTAAACGTAAGCAGAGAGCCGGCACTGATGCTTGGAGGAACGCCGAGTACGGTTACGCTGGGTACTCCCTCGACGGTAATAATCTGTTTTACCGCCGCGATGTGTCCTTGCATGTCCGAACCGGTAATAGTGAGCGTGTGAGTGCCGATGTCGCGGTACAGCGGCGTCCAATAAAAACTTCCGGATGAATTGAGATTGTACGACCAGACGCTGGAGCCGGAAAAAGAATCATCTATAGAGTAGGAAGGCACGGCAAACCCGACGCTCGTGACACTAAACGACACGGGGTTGCCGTAGCGCACCACGGCGCCGGGCGATAGTTGACCGAGAAACACGTCCGGCTTTATAACCGTGATTGACTGGGATGCGGAAGCGCTGTTGCCGAGACTGTCGCTGACTGTAATAGCGACGTTGTGCGCGCCGACGTCGTCTTGGTTGGGCGTCCAGGAAAAGTTGCCCGCATAATCGATGTTGGAATTATTAACCCCGCCGGCAAAGGAGTCTATCACCGAGTAAGTTGGACCGGTAAAACCGTATATAACCATGCTGAAGGTGACGCGGGTGCCGACGCCGACTGTCGCGCCGGGTGAGAGCGCGCCCACCGCCGCAGTGCCCGCCGCAAGCGCAATAGAGGGCGCAAGCAGAAATACAGCAAACAAACCGAAGATAAATCTGCGTATCATTGCCTCCTTAGTATACCGCTCATTAAAACCACAGGTTGGGCGTGGCACTATGTATTGCATATTCCTAACTAAAGTAATATGGCAGACACTATAATAAATACACCTTCGGGCAATGACAGCGGGTCTGCGGGCTGGGCAGTCGCACTGATTATTCTGTTGGCGGTTATCGTCGGCGGCTTTGTGTGGTACAGGTACTATAGAGCTCCGGCAGCGGCTCCTGCCACAAACAACAGCATAAACGTCACTATTCCCTCCCCACCGGCAGGCAACACGACTCCATAAAAAACTCTGCTCCCAGACCATGAATTAACTATACCGCTCCTTTTTAACAAGGAATACATGCAAAATATGGCTCAGCGATTTGAATTAATCAAACTCATGCGCGCGATGGAGGATAAGGAAGAAAGTGCTTTGGAACCGGCTTAGAGTACAATTTAACCCGACCAGGGCGCAAATATACAGATTGCGCTTTTAGTGACGAGAGCGCTATATTCAAGTAATGAGAACGGAGGAGGAAATTATTTCTACCCAAGCAGATTTGATGCGGCAAGCTGCTGTTTTAGTTGGAGAGAGAGCAAGACAAATTGAGCCTCTTCCAGAAGAAAAAGCTGGGATTTCGGATAGCGAATCGGCTATACGACTCTTCAGAATTAGGTCGCTCAAACTCTACCAAGGGGTACTGGAGTTTCTTGCTGATGAAATAATAAAGGAGGAACCTAAGCGATATTTCTTTCTCTTGCCGCATGTACGCACTCTACTCGACATTTATTCTCGTTTTTTGCACCTCTTGCTCAAATGCCCAACCGATAACGAAAAAGCTTTGGTATGTATTGCGTATCAACTTAATACCTATCGAAATATCGGCGAAGAGGGTTACAAAAAGGGCTTAGAGTTCTACAAGGACTTTTTGACGGTTACCAAACCAGATTTTCCCCAAACCCCCGAGGCTCTTACTTGGAGGTGGATACGGAGTAATGGTCTGGCGTTTGGTAGCAAGTCGGACCTGCTGACAGCAGAAAACATAAAAAGATTTTCGATGCACGCGCTCGATGTATTCGGTGCGAATAAGACTTACGAAATTTACTCGCATATATCAGAACTCCTACACGGCAACCCATATCTCTATAACGATTCCTCTCACAATGAGAGGTTTTGGATTGCTGCAATGAGCCTCATCAACACTGCTTTTTTGCTCGATATGATTGATAGGTTTATATTGGACAAAGGACAGCAGAGAGACGCACGAGAGTGGCTTACAACAGTAAAAAACAGCCGCGCGGAGTTTACCGGGCTTTGGGTGAGTAAGCGAAAAGCCGCTGGTATAGTCCCCTGACTTTTTGTGCCTTTGAGGGGTAATCGAGTCAGATTTACCCACCAAAATTAGGATTTAAATGAATGCTATTATATTCTTAAGTTATGAAAGTTGATTTGGTTGCAAAGGAGGAAAAAAAGGCGAGTAAGGAGCAATCTGAGCAAGAAATCCAGAAACATTTTAATCACCCGGACCTGAAAATAAGTAAACACCGCGTCGTTATTGGAGATAGCCGGCAGATGAAGTCGGTGGGCGATAACTCTGTTCACCTTATTGTTACTTCTCCACCTTATTTTAATGCCAAAAACTACTCTTCTTGGGGAACATTGCAAGACTATCTCAAAGATATGGAGGCCACAATCGGGGAGTGTTTTAGAGTCCTCACTCCGGGGCGAAAATTTTGTCTTAATATTTCTGATTTACCAGAAAAAGGTACTTCTGGCGTAAGGTGGATTCCTCTTGGGAGTGAGCTCCTAAGAGTTTGTTTGAATGCCGGTTTTGAACTAGTAGATAGAGTTCTTTGGTACAAAACTCCAATGAAGGGCTTCCAGTATGGCTCGTTGCCCTATCCTCCGTCCCCACTTATTTGCGACAGTATGGAATATATTTATATCTTAAGGAAACCGAACAATACAAAGCCGGATTATAGCCATCTCACGAAGCTCCAAAAAGAGGCCAGTCGCCTTACTCGTGCGGAGTATGCAGAATATACAAAACAAATCTGGACAATGAGGCGAGTGCGTCTTAAGGAGAACGAAAGTGGGCATATTGCTCCCTTCCCGGATGAACTTCCTCTGCGCTGCATCAAACTTTATTCTTTTGTAGGGGAAACTGTCCTCGACCCTTTTGGCGGAAGTGGTACTACAACAAGAATGGCAATACTTCAGAAAAGAAATTCTGTTCTCTACGAAATTAAAAAAGAATATTTAAAACACATAAGAGAAAAGACAGGTTTTGGCGTCCCAAAAGAAATGCTCTTCGATGACCCTATAAGTAATGCTGAAGTAGACTTGATTTATGAAGAGTGAGTTTGTTTCGTCTATCTGGGACTTCTCTGATGTGTCAATTCGGGAAACAAACTACGCCACACATGATTTTTTAAGGTGGTACGGTAAGCTCGTACCTCAACTTGTGGCTCGTCTGGTAGATTCTTACTCTAATTCTGGAGATTTGGTACTTGCTAATTTCTCTGGGAGCGGGACCGTACCTTTAGAGGCAAATATACTAAAGCGCGACTCAATTGGGATAGATTCAAACCCTCTTTCCATACTTCTATCCACAGTCAAAACCCACCCGTACATCCCTGTCTACGGTCCTTTCCTAAAGAAAGTTAAGGAGAAAATTGATTCAAAAGCGCGAGAAAGATATGCAATGGACGAAAAGGAAAAAAAATGGTTCTACGCGGAGTCATTTCAGGATTTAATGGAGATAAGGAGTTGTATAGAGTCAATTAAATTACTACAAGACCGTGATTATTTTACTCTCGCTCTTGCTTCTATAGTTAAAAAGGCCTCCAAAGTTGACTCGCGATGCGTTAATCATATTGTAGTAGATAAGCAAAAAACTAAGATAAATGTCTTCGAGGTATTCAAGAAAAAGTTAGAGGAGATGGCTGACTCAATGAGTGAATACCAGAAGATAGCAAACAAGAATAAGGTGGTGATTCAAAAAGGAGATGCTCGCAATACACATCTCAGGGATAATTCGGTTGACCTTATTATTTCCCACCCACCCTATCTTGGAGCAATTGATTACTCCAACATCTACCAACTTGAAACTAAATTACTTGGCTTTAACTACAAAGAGGTGGACGCGGGGGATATCTCAACCAATAGTATGCAAAAATACCTTGTCGAAATGAACAAGGTATTCGACGAGATGTACAGAGTTTTGAAAAAGGGTGGTTATGCCTGCGTAATTATTGGTGACAACCGTAAAGACGGAAATATTCAACCAACATTTGTTTACTTTATAGACTATGCTACGAAGAATTTAGGTTTTGAACTGAAGGATATTTTTATTTGGGTTATGAGCCAAAAGGCTGGAATGGGAGTTAAGCGACGTGGGAACCACATAGACCACAACTACATTTTAGTTTTCAGAAAATAGTTTCTTGAAATCAACGGAAAAGTGTTTATATATGTCGTCCTTTGGGTCTATATTTTTTATATTCCAGTTCGGCGTTTTTTGTTCTACCAGAATGGTGCTTATTTCTTCTATGCCGTTTAGTTCTCCTCCGTGGGCTTTTGCGAAATAAATTACTTTTTCTAAACTTTCATCATAGGCAATACCGTTAGCCAGGGCATGCCCTTTAATTATTTGAAAAAAGAGCGTGAGTCGTTGAGGATTACTAAACATACTCTTCATTTTTTCTATATCATCCTTATTAAAGTCAGGTTTTGATTCAACAATAAGAAAAATATTCTTATGTGGAGTTGTTTTTAAAGCAACGATGTCAGGGCTTAGACTTCCCGTCTGACCTCTATAACCAGCGTCTTTGTCTGGGTTTGTGATAGTAAAAGTACCTTGAGAGCCAGGAGGGTTATATGCAATAATTATCCAACCATTTTTTTGGAGATATTCTTTTGCAATATAAGTTATTACGTACTCTCTAACGGACATAGTTCTTGTTGTAGTAAATATAATCCTCGAAGATAATCGCGTCAGCAACCGTCCCAAAAATTCTCTGGTGTTTTGAACGAGCATATATACAACCTTTTTCGACATGTTTAATAGACGCATCAATACCAACTCTTTCAAAGTTGGTATGTTTGTCAATAGGGCACTCTAACAAATTTTCTTGTAAATCAGTGAAAGTTGGCCTCCCTGTTTTACTTTTTGACACGAGAGAGTATTTTATGCCGATGGGAACTAGAAGCAGGTTATTTTTAAGTTGTCCATCGTTGTTTAAACACAGTAAATTTTTAAAACCACAGAGGAAGCCGGCGTACGGGTCTGTCCGAAATCCGACACTTGCGTAAGCGAGAATTACTGTCTTTTTGTTGTGCTTAAAAGTCTTAGGGAGAACGGTTTCATCAAGCTTAAATTTACTAATTGCAGCCGCGGTATCCATAACGGCTATTCTTGCTAGACTGTAAAATCCGTCTAACCCTTCGACATAGTCGTCAAAGGTCATATTCGCAAACAGGTCGTCGTTCAATGGAAATTTCTTATCTAGGTATTCGTATTGTTTTTTTACTGCATCGCTGTCTAGTATATTAGGCTCTTCGTTGACACAGCTGTTGAAGAATTTGAACCAGTTCTCAATTTCTGCTTCAATCTTTGGTGCAGTTTGATGTTGATTATCAAATTTAAGGTAGCCGTCTTTCTCAGGCCAGAAAAACATTAAAGCCGGGCTTTTGTTAATTAAGGTTGTCTTTAAGTATAGGTGGACTACTAGTGGGTTTGGCTGATAATTTTTGATGTAGTAAGCGCTTTTCTTTCCTCTTTCAATTTTTACTTTTCTGCTCGGCAAAATACAAGCTACTGGAACTTTTTCTCTTGCTATACAAAAAATCCTTTCAAATCTTTGAAATACATGGTCGTGTTGAGGGGTGTGAGTCATAAACTCAGTGGCAACCAAGACTTTTGAGGTGCCGTCTTCATTGACCCGTTGCACTAAAATATCAGGCGTGGCGAACTTGATATAAGGCAGTATTAAATAATCAGTTTTGTCTGTAAAATCTGAAGAAAGAAGGGTCTCGTTATTGGTTTTTGGTATCTGTCTTAAAATGACTTTTTCCTTGTCTTTAAGACACGAATTTTGGTACACCCACAAGGCAAGGTCAAAATCATTATCATGCCAAATAATATACATGTATTTATTTCAAATCTTTTATGAAAGGTCTCGTCGCTTTTTCAAGACGAATCATGGCGTCAATCATTTTGTCGTGAAGTTCCGGCCATTTTTCTTTATCTCTTAGCCCAACACCTTTGAAGCGGTAAGCAATCCTAGCCGCCCGTTTTTTCTCTAGTCGCTCCCACGACAAAGCATCACCAAACACCTTTTCAATCTCGGCCTTATGAGCATATAATTGGTCAAAACGCTCTTTATTTAGAGTAGGGTAATCTTTGCCTCGGTCTAGATAAATTTCGGCGGTAGCTTCCTCATTGGTGACACCGTAGTTGTACCCTACGCCGCTTTTGCCCGCTCCCGCGCCAATCCAGTGGTACACAGGCGGGGTTATATTTGAGTGGAGAGATGTCCTGGGTCTTGCCTTATCCAACAATTGCGTCCAAAATTCCTTTCGCAAGTGGTGGCGTTCTGCGTACTCTTTTTTCTCCCGCCCGATATCTTTTCCCATTTCTGTAGGCTCTGCTATGACAGAGAATAGTGGGGCGGCAGGAGACTCTCCAATGCGTATGGCTTCAACCTTGATAAGATAAAAGGCAATATCGTCGGGCGTATTTTCATTCAACCAGTTTATTGTCTTCACATGTTCGTCGCGCGGGTTGCTAGAAATCCATAGAGCCGTTTTTGCGTCTAGGTTGGTAAGGTAGGTTAGCACCTTACCCAAATGGTCATGGTCGGTCTTCTCCAGCTGATTTTCTATGATGACAAGCTTGCCGTCTGGGTCTTCGGCTATAACATCAAGATAGAAATCACCTACTTCGCGCTCCGTACCGACGATAGTAAAGCTTGTCTCTAGGGCTTCATTCAAGGCATCTATATTTTCAGCAAGCCATCGAGTAAAATCTCGAGCCTCATTTTTCCAAATCTCCCGCAAGGGGACCTTTTTAAGTTTTCCAATGCCATCTGAGCCGACTATCGGCGCGACCGTTTTCATGGTCTGCACTATAGCACTTTTTCACCAAATTGCTCCTATGTCCTTGATTAGAAGTGTCCGTGTTAGGATATTTAGGCCTAACCCGTAGAGTTTGTTCTGCGGCATGGCACAAATCCTTCCCAGTAGAAAGCTCCCCGTTCAGGAGTACCTGGGAAGGTCCCTACGCGAAAGCGTAGGTGGATGGCGCAAGCTGTCGCCTGGCGGGGAGCTTTTCGCTTCTCGCCACAAAACCCTTCCCAGGTATGCAATCCATAAAGGTCGCCACATGGAATATGGCGTATTGGCAGCACCGAGCGATGCTCGATGCGGCATGGGATTGTTATTTGAGTACAGTCCAAGCAGATTTTTATCTTTTTCAAGAGGGGCGGCCATACCCGGGTGCAGAAGAGGGACACTTATTTTGGAATGAGATTGGCGGTAAGCGCGACTGGGGCTCGGGTATTTATAGCCCGTCATGGGAGGTCATAGAGGAAAACATCGACTCTCCATTTAAGGGCGCACTTACTATTGCCAACACAATCATGGGCGGTAGAGCGATGACTCTCGTTTCCATCTACGGACTTATGGAGAGTGCTGGCTCGGCTAAAGGCTATAGTATTACAAACCTGCACCGCATGTTCTCGGACCTTACAGGGCTCTTAAACGGGCACATGGGCGGGAAGAGAGACATTATCCTCGGAGGTGACCTAAATGCCAGCACGCAGTTTGATGAGGTACAAAATAACTGCTCCCACGAGCTCCTATTTGCCCGTATAGCCGACTTTGGCTTGCTAGATGCTCATACCCTCGCCGGCAACCAAAGCCACGCACGGACACTTAGACGCCCTGACAGCGACAAGCCTTGGCAAAATGACTACCTGTTTCTTTCTAAATCCTTAGCTAAGGGATTCAAGAGTTATGAGGTCATAGACACCCCATCCATAAGACAGTTCAGCGACCACAACATGGTTGTTTTAGAGCTGGAATTATAAATAATTAGGAAGGAATACTAAAAACATGGAATGGACTTGGGTTTTGGCGTTACTCGTGGTCTACCTTTGGGGTCGTTACCAGGAATACAAAGTCATTGAAAAGTTAGACGAAGCGGAGACAAGGTTAGAGAAAGCAAAACAAGCACTTAGGGCTAACGGGCTTCCAACGGAACATTTAGAAATTTAGGGTAGTGCGGATGAGTGATATCCTAGAGATTGTTAGCAATTATGTACAACCCGAGACAAAAGAAACCCAAGATAACAATACTGGGTAGAAAGGACATCACCGACTATGTGAGGTCTTTTGTGTTGCATATGAGGAAGACGGAGGGTCGGGTGCTTACCGCCAGACACCGTGACGAGACAGAGTATATGAAGTCATTAATGAATGACCCAAAAAACACTACATACAAATCGTTTCCCGACTTTAGAGATGGAGATTATTTCTGGCATCATCAAAGGGTTGACTTTGTAACATCAAATCTTGGAAAAGGTTTTGTATTCTACTTCATCTGCAATAGCTGTAGGCAACGGGCAAAGTACCTATACGAATACAGCCCCTTACAATCTCCACTTTGTCGTGTTTGTTGTCGTTTACCGTACCCGGTATCATCAAGACAAGCGAGATACATGTCTCGGCTCTTAAGAAAACCTTATCTATCGAGCGAGGATAAACAAGCACTCGTTAGGCGAGCGGGTATCAGAATAGAGGATGTTGTTGCTGCCTTGGCCAGTGGATAAGTGCTTGCATTATTTTTAGAACAGGGATATTATACTTATCAAGTACCTGAAAAGGGTCGCTTCCCTGAAAAGGGCCAGGTGAAATTCCTCCGTGTCGCGACGGGAAAAGCTGAAAGGCTTTTCTCTTTTTGTTAGAGAGCAGAGCCTTCCCGCGAGGCTCCTTTTTGTTTTGGCGATAAACCCTTGCATATGCAAAGCCCCTTCTTGGGTTTGCAGGTCGCCTTGCAAGGGTACCTGCCAAGCCAAGGGAGGGCTTTATTACTAGCCCTGCGCTTGCGTGCTCTCACGCAGACATAGTTAAACACCGCCCACGGGCGAACTCTATTATGTTTAACGACGACAAATTGGAGGAGATTAGAAAAAACATTCCGTATGATTGGCAAGATTCACCCTATCATTCTACAGTCACTCCTTTTGCTTCCTATGTCCCTACAAGGGTTCCTCTAAAAGAGGTGGGGGTAAAACTACCTCCCGACTTCACACCTATTGGTGTTCTACTAAGCGAACCTGAGGAAGAAATAAGCTGGGTTATTGATGAACTTTTACCTTCTAGTGGTTTTTCCATAATAGCTGCGAAGCCAAAAGTTGGTAAGTCTACCCTGGCAAGACAAGTGGCGCATGCTGTTGCGCGGGGCGACTCGTTTTTTGGCTGTGAGACCACAAAAGGGACCGTCTTGTATCTAGCTCTCGAGGAGAAGCGTAGCGAAGTCAAAAGACATTTTAGACAGCTTTCAGATGTATTTGGTGATGCAGAAAAAGATAGCCTGCAAGTCTATGCTGATGCCGTTCCAAAAGACCCGCACTCTTGGCTTGAGAAAAAAATAAAAGAGAGTAAACCGGTCCTTGTAATTATAGATACTTTATTCCGATTCGTCAGTATCAAAAACGGCAATGATTATGCGGAGGTTACAACAGCTCTCTCCCCATTACTGGCACTCGCAAGAAATCATGGGGCGCACTTGATGGTAGTTCATCACGCTGGCAAAGGGGGTAGAGAGGGTGGAGACTCCATTCTAGGCTCTACAGCGATATTCGGTTCAGTTGATACGTCAATCATTTTAAGAAGAACTGAGAGTAAACGTACTATCGAAACACAGCAAAGGTATGGCAAGGACATGGACCCAACCTTGTTGGTATTCGATGATACCACCCAAACAACTTCCCTCGGTGGCACGAAGGAGGAAGATGACATAAAGACCGCAAAAGTAGGAATATTAGATTTTTTTAAAACCATAGAGGGACCAGTCGGTGAAGCAGTAATACGAGAAGATGTGGAGGGACGCATTGGCCCAAAAAGTAAGGCACTCCGGCAGTTAGTCATCTCAGGCGAAATAACCCGGACCGGTAAAGGAGTGAGCGGAAATCCTTTTCTATATTCTCGTTCTCTCGTTCCCGATATATACACGGGACAAGAAAAACAAGAAACAAAAGAGGTAGAAAAGGCTGATACCGCAAGCACTATAGCTTGTTCCGAAGATTCTACGACCTCTGAAGACTTTTGATATGGACACTTCTCCGCAAAACTCTATTTCAATGGACAAAGCGGCGGAGATGGTCGCAATGCTTTTTCTTGTGCAAATTGAAGAAAAGCATAAGCCAAAGCACAGACCGAGTGTTAATAGTCAAAAAAGTATTGAGAAAAATCTGTTAGAATAATTATAGAACTATATATGAAATCTGTCAAAAAACTATAC